>JANLYU010000242.1:0-2884 GCA_031365785.1 Flavisolibacter sp.
TTTGGCAACAAGCGGAGAGCAAATATATGGAGTTAAATGCTCGGGCTGCCACACGCTTACTGAGGAAAAATTAGTGGGTCCGGGCTGGAAGGGAGTTACCAGCAGGCATAAACCTGAATGGATCATGAACTTTATTACTAATACTGATGAAATGTTAAGCAAGGATCCTAAGGCGCAGGCGCAATTGGAAATATGCCTGGTGCGGATGCCTAACCAAAGTCTTGCAGATAATGATGCCCGCCAGCTTTTGGAATTTATGCGTAAGAACGACGGGGTTAAATAATTTCCTAAATAATTTATATGGAAAAATTCAAAGTAAATGCATTAGCAATTGTCTCACTATGCCTGATATTTTCTTTAACCAGCTGTAAACCTAAGAACGAAAGTAATGCAGTAGGAGGTGACGCTGCATCGAAAACCTATGTAGCACCTGGGAAATACGATGAGCTCTACAATTTTGTATCAGGTGGATTCAGTGGGCAATTGAGCGTATATGGATTACCTTCAGCACGTTTACTTCGGGTAATTCCTGTTTTTTCAATAGACCCTGAAAAGGGTTATGGCTATAGTGAAGAAACCAAGCCAATGTTAAATACTTCTCATGGGTTTGTTCCATGGGATGACCTTCATCATGTGGAATTGTCGCAAACGAATGGCGAAATTGATGGACGTTGGATCTTTGCCAATGGAAATAATACGCCAAGAATTGCTCGAATTGATCTTAAAACATTTCGTACTGTAGAAATTATTGAAATACCTAATAGTGCTGGTAATCATTCATCGCCCTTCATTACAGAAAATACAGAATATGTTGTAGCGGGTACACGCTTTAGTGTTCCCTTAGACAACTCAAATGGTGATGTTCCAATCAATACCTACAAGCAAAACTTCAAAGGCACATTGAGTTTTATAAATGTAGCCCCGGCTGATGGTAATATGAAAATTGCTTTTCAGATTTTATTACCGGGGATGGATTTTGATTTAAGTCATGCCGGCAAAGGTCCAAGTCATGATTGGTTTTTCTTTAGTTGTTACAACTCTGAGCTGGCAAATTCATTACTTGAAGTAAATGCGTCCCAACATGATAAAGATTTTATTCTGGCAGTCAACTGGAAGAAGGCAGAAGAATATTTGAAACAGGGCAAAGGTCAAAAGCAGCAGGTAAAATACGCCCATAATAAATATGAAGATAAAACACATTCAGCTACCTCCGTTATTGAAACAGAAATAACCATGCTCGATGCAAAAGATTTACCTGGAATAGTATATATGATTCCTTGTCCCAAATCACCGCACGGTTGTGATGTAGACCCAACCGGTGAATACATCGTCGGCAGCGGAAAGCTTGCTGCACTAATTCCTGTTTTTTCATTTACCAAAATACAACAGGCCATAGCAAACAAAACATTTGATGGAGAATATGCTGGCATCCCCGTAATTAAATATGAAGCCGCTTTATATGGTGAAGTAAAGAAGCCGGGTTTAGGCCCACTCCATACGGAATTTGATGGAAAGGGAAATGCTTACACTTCTTTCTTTGTTTCTTCGGAAATAGTAAAATGGAATATCAAAGATCTAAAAGTACTGGACAGGCAGCCAACCTATTATTCTGTTGGTCACTTATGTGTGCCGGGCGGTGATACAAGAAAACCCTATGGAAAATATTTGATAGCTTATAATAAAATTACTAAAGACAGGTATTTACCTACCGGACCTGAATTGGCGCAAAGTGCTCAATTGTTTGATATAAGTGGTGATAAGATGAAACTTCTGCTGGATTATCCTACTATTGGCGAACCACATTATGCGCAAGCTGTCCCTGCAGCGCTAATTTCCAAAAATTCGTTGAAAATTTTCAAGATTGAAGAGAATAAAAACCCAGGAGTTTCTATGGGAGAAAAGGAAACCAAAGTGATTCGAAAAGGCAACCAGGTCCATGTATATGCAACTGCTATACGATCTCACTTTTCGCCTGATAATATTGAAGGGGTAAGAATAGGTGATGAAGTATACTTTCACATTACCAACCTTGAACAGGACTGGGATGTGCCACATGGTTTTGCTATTAAAGGGAACAATAATGGTGAATTGCTTGTTATGCCGGGAGAAACGCAGACTTTGAAATGGGTGCCGGATAGAGTGGGTGTATTTCCCATGTACTGCACTGATTTTTGTAGCGCTTTGCACCAGGAAATGCAAGGATACGTGAGGGTTTCTGCTGCTGGTTCAAATGTACCGATTTCCTTTAGCCTTGGTAAAAACTCAGTACCATTAGATTCACTAAGGAAAAAAATTACTAAATGAAATATATGAAACCTATTAATCACCTGTTTTTTGCAATCGTATTGATATCAATGGTTTCCTGTAATAATAATAATGATGTAAAGACTGCGGAAACTTATTCGACGGGCGCTTCTACGATGCCAGGCGGACAGGAAAATGTGAATGATACGGTATCTCAAAAAGATGTTGTAAAAGTTGCTGTCGGTTCAAAAGATCACACGACATTAGTTGCTGCCTTAAAACAGGCTGATCTTGTAACCGCGCTATCCAATGCAGGGCCATTCACTGTTTTTGCTCCAACCAATGAGGCCTTTAATGCACTTCCTCAAGGAACCGTAACTGATTTAATGAAACCAGAGAAGAAAGAAGACCTGCAAAACATTCTCCAATATCATGTTACACTTTCTGCCCTAAAAGCTGAAAGTTTTCAGGATGGGCAAACGCTGGGGATGGTTAATGGAGACAATGTAACAGTTAGTGTAAAAGATGGGAAAGTAACTTTAAATAACAATGTTCACATCATAGCTTCTATTTCTGCATCAAATGGTATGGTCCATGTGGTGGATGGGATCTTGCTACCTCCGAAAAAATGATAGGTTGC
>JANLYU010000256.1:0-8469 GCA_031365785.1 Flavisolibacter sp.
CTACAAAACAGGAACAAAATCAGAGCGAATTGGAATGTCACCGGTACTGCTTTCCTGTAGCCCTATTATACACCACCAATTTCTGTTATTATTTTATTGGATTTGAATCATTCCAAGGCGTACATGATGCCATCTAAAAAACATGTACATCGCCAACATTCAAAGGTTCATTCAATTTGAAGTAGACAAGTGTTGTTTAATTTCTAAAAATTCCACAAAAAGTATTCGATCGCGCTATAGGATCGTAAGTCGATCCAGTTGTCCAACTAGTCCTATATCCAGTGTCTTTCCCTATTAAATAAAGAAGGTGTGTAGAGCTCCTGATCTTGGTCCAACTTTTGCAAAAAGCTTGACTTGATAGAAATGCATGAAGTCATGGAATCTATAACAGCTATTTGTTACCTGTATCTTCATTCTTTTTCATATTCCATTAATTGTTATTTTTAAAATCTTTATCTAAACTTCACATGCCTAACCCAATCAGTAAGCAAACAACGCAAAAAAAATTTACGTTTTTAAAAACTCCAACCGGAATACAAGGGGTAGACGAGATTACTGACGGGGGAATTCCTAAAGGGCGCCCAACACTGGTTTGCGGAGCAGCCGGTTGTGGCAAAACGCTTTTTTCCATAGAATTTATTGTCAGGGGTGCACTGGAATTCAATGAACCTGGTGTATTTGTGGCTTTTGAAGAAAGGACGGAGGAACTGGAGCAAAATGTAGCCTCTTTAGGTTTTGATCTCAAAAAGCTTCAAAAAGATAAAAAGATCAGGCTCGACCATGTGCATATCGAACGTAGTGAAATTGATGAGACGGGTGAATACGACCTGGATGGTTTATTTATCCGGCTGGAACATGCTATTGACAGCATCGGCGCTAAAAGAGTGGTACTGGATACGCTGGAAAATCTTTTTTCAGGACTAAGCAACCAGCTGGTTTTAAGGTCTGAATTAAAAAGGCTTTTCCGGTGGTTGAAAGACAAGGGGGTTACGGCCATTATAACTGGTGAAACAGGTGATGGTTTACTCACCAGGCAGGGTTTGGAGGAATATGTTTCAGACTGTGTCATCTTACTGGAAAACAGGGTGACCAACCAGATATCGACCAGGTTTTTGCGCATCATCAAATACCGTGGTTCCCTCCATGGCACTAATGAATACCCATTTCTGATCGATGAAGAAGGAATTTCGGTACTTCCCATTACTTCCCTGATGTTGCAAGCTGGTGTTTCCAGTAAAAGATTGTCTTCAGGCATTGCTTCTTTAGATGTCATGCTCGGTGGTGAAGGTTTTTTCAAAGGAAGCTCTATCCTGGTGTCAGGAACGGCTGGTACGGGTAAAACCAGCATTGCTGCATTTTTTGCCCATGAATCCTGTAAAAGAAGAGAACGCTGTATTTATTTTGCTTTTGAGGAATCGCCCCATCAGATCGTACGCAACATGCGTTCCATTGGTGTTGACCTGGAAAAAGATATCCAAGACGGCCTCCTGGAAATGCATGCCGCCCGGCCTACCCTTTATGGTTTGGAAATGCACCTGGTTGCCATTCACAAAAAAATCAAAAAATTTAAACCCAAGTCGGTTATCCTTGACCCGATTACTAACCTGGTGACTATTGGTTCGGTCAGCGAAGTAAAATCTATGTTGATCCGCCTCATCGATTTTTTGCAGACTCAACAGATCACGGTCATGTTCACAGCGTTGACGCTAAATAATTTAATCAGTGAACAAACGGATGAAGGAGTGTCTTCCCTCGTGGATGCCTGGATACAAGTGAGGGATATTGAATCGAATGGGGAAAGGAATCGCGGCCTTTATATTATGAAATCCAGAGGTATGAAACATTCCAACCAGGTCAGGGAATTTGTAATCACTAACAATGGCCTTGATCTGATAGATGTATACCTGGGACCCGAAGGGGTGCTTACAGGATCTGCGAGAGAAACGCAGGAATTAAATGAAATGACCGGCGATGTATTGAAATCACATGCCGTCACCAGAAAAGACCGGGAAATAGGAAGAAAGCGTACCGTACTGGAAGCCAAGATCGCTTCCCTTCATGAAGAATTTGCTTCTGTGCAGGAAGAGTTGAATAAATCTTACATAGAAGAAGATATCAAAAAAGAAATTCTTGAAAAGAACCGCAAAGCGTTATTGAAAAAAAGGGTATAAATATTGCAACATGGCAAAAACTAAACCGTCACCGAAAACTAATGAAAAAACATGGGAATTGAGGTTATACGTGGCGGGTAAAACGCCAAAGTCTGTGACTGCCCTGAGCAACCTGAAAAAATATTGTGAAGAACACCTGAAAGGAAAGTATACCATTGAAGTAGTAGACCTGCTGGTGCAACCGCAACTGGCGGAAGGAGACCAGATCTTAGCCATACCTACTTTGGTTCGAAAATTTCCAGTGCCCATGAGAAAGATTATCGGTGACCTTTCCAATGAAGAAAAAGTTTTGGTCGGCTTGAATATCCGCCCTGTAAAATAGCCAAATGCGAAAGGAAGACTATCCGGAAAAAGAATATCAGCAGAGTGCAAATAAGGAATACCGGCTGCAATTATTTGTAACCGGTGCTACACCCAACTCTATCAAGGCGATCGTCAATACCAAACAAATTTGTGAAGAACACCTCAGAGATCAATATACACTTGAAATTATTGATGTGTACAAAGATGCTAAAATGGCACAGGTTGAACAACTGATAGCTTTACCGTTACTGATTAAAAAAAACCCATTACCGGAACGCAGGCTGATTGGCGATATGTCGAATGTTCAAAATGTTTTAAAAGGCCTTGGCCTGATATCCTGATAGGCTATGGAAAACATTGGTAAAGCACAAAAAGACCTGATGAAGGAAATCTATTCGCTTCGACAGCAACTGGGAGAAGCTAATGATACCATTGAAGCGATCCGTACGGGCCAGGTAGATGCTCTTGTAGTTCAGGGGGCAGACGGGCACCAGCTGTATACATTAAAAAGCGCCGACCAGACCTACAGGGTTTTTATAGAAAAAATGATTGAGGGAGCCGTGACCATCAATCACCAGAATATTATTGTATACTGCAATTCAAAATTTGCTTCAATGGTAGGCCTCTCCTCCTCTAATATTCTGGGCCTTTCCTTTCTGAATTTCATTTCACCTGATCACCATCAGCAATACAAAAAACTTTTTGAAACCTGCTGGATTCAGGATTGTAAAGGAGAAGTTTCGCTGAAGGGTCCTGAAAATGAAACCGAGGTGCAACTTTCTTTAACTACCCTTGACCTTGACGAGGGCATAGCGCTGAGCATCATTATAACAGACCTTACTGCTCAGAAACAAACTCAAAAACAATTAAGTATCTACAATAAACAACTGGAAGAAACCAACCGCGCATTGGAGAACAGTAATCACGACCTTCAGCAATTTGCATCCGTAGCATCACATGACCTGCAGGAGCCTTTGAGGAAAATACAGTTCTTTTCGCACATGCTCCGTGATAATTACCTAGCGACACTACCCATAGAAACCACCCTCTATTTGGACAAGATCATTGATGCAGCAGGACGCATGAAAACGCTCATTGTGGATATTTTAAATTATTCAAAACTATCCTCTACTACCAGCCATTATGATCATATCAATTTAAACCTCCTGGTCAATGATGTATTACAGGATTTTGACCTGATCATCCAGGAGAAGAATGCACATATTCAGGTGGAAGAACTACCTACAATAGAAGTGAATAAAGGTCAGATCAGGCAGGTATTTCAAAATATCATCAGCAACGCTTTAAAATTTGTCAGCCCTGGTCAACCTCCAGAGGTAATCATCACTGGAAAAAGGATCGGTGAAAAAGCGATAGCCAGTGAGGTAGTAGACAAAGGACCTTTTTGTGAGATTTCGATTAGGGATAAAGGAATTGGATTCAACGAACAATATGCCAACAACATTTTTTCTCTGTTTGAAAGGCTTCATTCTAAAGATACTTACGAAGGCACCGGTATTGGTCTGTCCATAGCTAAAAAGATCATTGAGAAACACAACGGCCTAATCTATGTAAAAAGTAAGGAAAAGGTGGGTTCCGAATTCATCATCATCCTTCCCATGGCACAAACAACCAATCAGGCCTGATGCTATTATAATACGCCAAGCACTTTTCCACCCTTTTAATTTTTCTTGTGTCTTTTTAACGACTGGCAGTCAATTGTTTTAACTTACAGAAAATTATCAAACAATGAAACAGTTATTACTTGTGCTTTTACTTGTGGCTGGTTTTACCACAGCTGGTTTATCTCAAACCACAAAACCAAAGGTAAACTCTAAAACAACCACTACCACACCGGCGGGAGTTACTACCAAAACTCATGTTGTCAGCAATCCCGGAATTTCCAAAACAACCACCACTGTTACTACTAAGCCACCCATGTCGAAAACTATGGTAGTGAAGAAGGATGGTACGCTGGACAGACGCTATAATGCCAATAAGGGAATGAAAAAAGACGGCACACCCGACATGCGTTATAAGAAAAATAAAAATTAATCTTCCTGACCTGCCTTCTTAGGAAGTGATGATGTAAGGTGTTTGAAAAACAAGGCCGGTAGAATGTTGTTCTACCGGCCCTTTTATTTGAAGACCATTCCGCGTGATGTTACCACACGTTTACATATTATCCTTCTTCATCATTTTCTTATGGTCCATTTTATGATCCATTTTATGATCCATCTTATGGTCCATTGATCCGTTCATGTGGGTCATGGTTCCATTCATGTAAACGCAGTCGCCGTCTTTCATCATCATGGTTTTACCATTTTTCATTTTTACATTTCCATCAGCCATCACCATAGTCCCATTTTTCATAGTCATGTCTTTGTCCATCATCATGGTTTTGCCACCCATCATTTGCATCATTTTACCATCCTTCATCATCACGCAATCCTTGGAACCGGATTTCATAGGCATCTTCTTCTGAGCATGAGAAGCGAGACCTATGAGGCAGATAAAAGAAATCATTAGTACTTTTTTCATATAGCTTTGTTTTAAGTAAAAAAATTAAGTGAATCAATTTTATTGAAAACTTTCTATGCAAGAAATTACAACCGTCATCAATAAAGTTAGCACTAAATATAAACGATGAAAAATAAACTTACCTTTTACGTGGAGTGTTCAATGCTCCTCTTTTTAAATAACCTGAATGCTAAACAATTTCATCATGATCATCATTCAGACCAGGCTTTTACCAACCTGAACCATACACTTTTCAGTGAATACAGCATTCCTTCATTAGATAAGTCTCCCAATTAACTTAATTATTGATTCACAAACTTTTCGGTAATAACAAATTCGTGCTTCAGGGGGAGAATAGTTATCACGGAATAGCACTGATCTTCCCGCAACTCACTACGGAAAGCGAACATATAGCCATAAACAGGAGTAGAGATTATAATGAGGTTCCTTAGAGCCACCTAACTTTACGCAAACAATATTCCCTCATGGTTATAAAACTGTTGATCTTCCTCACCTTAATGGGTATGATAACGACAGGGTGCCAATCCATAAAACAGTCGCCAAAATATGGATTCAGCGAAGGCTATTACAGAGGCAGGCTATTTCATAAAAAACTAAAATCGATTTATGTAATCCCCGGTGAGGATTCCATTAAGGTCTATTCAGCCAAGCGATTGAAAGAAGGTTTTGTTGACACTATACAGTCCCTGAAATTGGCTTTCCCAAATCATGAAAATCCGGAAAGGTTCAGTAATTACCAGTTTCGTCAAAACACATTTGATGTGGACCTGTTGAGCTTATTATTCAAATACCGTCCGGCGGTGAGAGCTTTTCCCAACCAA
This sequence comes from Flavisolibacter sp., assembly GCA_031365785.1. Taxonomy (GTDB): domain Bacteria; phylum Bacteroidota; class Bacteroidia; order Chitinophagales; family Chitinophagaceae; genus Flavisolibacter. The sequence continues at coordinate 5,837 of JANLYU010000256.1, forward strand.
TTCAATGCTTCTATCCTCAATGGAGCTGTTTATTTTGGATACCGGTCGGATATCTTTCATATCCGTTATCAACAAACACCTTTGAAAACCTATAACCGCATCATTACACATTACGGCTATAGTTTTGGAATTTTCACCGGACTTGGGGCTACAAGGATCGATGAATACGTGACCCGGAATGCACTCAATATTCAATATGACGGTTTCGTAAACCTGGTGGGAGTGGCAGCAATAGTGGCAGTGGACAAACTAACTTTCGGACTGACACTAGGGTTTGATCATTTACAGGACAGGAATAAAAAACTATGGATCTACCAGGGAAAACCGTGGTTAGGCCTGGGAATTGGACTGAACCTGAATTGATAAGTTTCCTGATATTAATCATCATAAATAAACTGATATCAACATGAAAAAAATGCTTTCAAAAATGACGCATATCATCCTGGTAGCTTTACCGCTCGTGGTCTTCTTTTCCTGTGCGCAGAAAGAAAAGAAACATAAAAAGAAAGACGGAGACGAAGTAGTGGTCCTATCGAATCAGGCCGCTACCCCAAATGAAAGTAACAGTCAGGTGAATTGTGATACTTCTCTTTGGAAATATGTGTACAACAGAGACCGGCTACAAGTAACCGAAGAATGCAAAACAGTCACGGGTGTGATTGAAGAAAGCAATGCGGATGATGATGGTGACCAGCATATGCTATTGAAGTTAGACGGCGACCAGGATCAATTACTCACCAAGAAGAACATCAAGAAAAAACAAGGCGACATGGTTATCGAAGCCGTATGTATCAATAACGTAAAGCTGAAAAAAGTAGGTACCACCTGTACCGGTTACGTGAATCACATTACCCTGCCAGCGGTAGGAGACCATGTAAAAGTAACTGGTAGTCTGGTAATAGACACGCATAATGGTTGGGCTGAAATACACCCTATTACAAAAATTGAAATGCTACACTAGCCCAATGAAACGTTCACTGAAATGGTGCTTCATTCTCGGATTTGTTGGTTTCATTACTTCTTTTGGTGCGCACATCGTTGCCGTAAACCTTCCTTTTTATGCAGAGAAGGTGGGGATAGGTTTCGCCATGATCGGAATATTGATAGCGGTATATGATTTTGCAGAGATCATTGCAAAACCGGTATTCGGAGGACTTGCCGATAAAAAAGGAATGAAAAAAGCCATGTTGGCAGGCATCATTCTTTTCATACTGGCTTCCCTTCTCTATCCTGTTATTTCACCCAGGCTACTCATACTGATTCGCTTTCTACAGGGCCTGGGCGCTGCAGCTTTGTCTGCAGTTTCCCTGGCTATGATTGGGACTTTATACCAGGAAAACAAGGGAAAAGCTTTTGGCATTTACAATGCGATCAAAGGCGCTGGCTACGTGGTGAGCCCGTTGATCGGAGGTGCTATTGTGATGCAATCCGGCTTCAGTGGAATTTTTTATGCCACCGCAGGAATAGGCATGATTGGATTTTTATTGGCTCTTACCTTGCCCAATGACCAGCAAGGGAAGGAAGCATTTGATGATGATGATGACTTTTCTTTTAAATCGCTTTTTAATGTTTTCAAAAACAAGACGCTGATGCCCTGGTTCCTGATCATCGTGATCAATATGTTTTTTGTAAGCATACTGTTTGGTTTTTTACCGGTTCGGATCCACCTTCTTGGTTATGATGCGTTTCATACAGGTCTGCTCGTATCAGTGACCACCATTTCCTACCTTTTGATTCAACCTCTGGCCGGATGGATGGCAGACCGTTTCAATACTACCATTATTTTAAGAGCGGCCATGTTTTTGTCTTGTTTAACCACTGCAGCAATTCCTTTTGTAACAGGTATGCTTTTGGTGCTCGTTTGTATTCTGGCCGGCATTGGAATCGGAACGGTTTGGACCAACACCGATACCTTGGTAAGTAAACTGGCTTCCCAAAATAAGATGGGAACCACCATGGGAGTAGCCGGATCTTTCAAAGAGTTGGGTGATATGATTGGTCCCTTATTGATGGGGGCCTTATCACAGGCGCTGGGACTTCAATGGGGTTTTGTGATCTGTGCAGGATTAGGAGGAATGGCATTGTTGATCACTATGTTGCCTGAAAAAAAACTACAGCAGCAGACATTTCCTGATTGATCAGGAACTGGTGCAGGTTCAGTGGTGAATAATGGCTCAACATTTTGATTGCATGCAATATGGGTAAGAAATTTGATACATATTCTGATTCGTTTGCCATTATTATGGTAAGAATTGTAACCCGTGGGAACCATCACCTCATCAAATGGAAATCACATGATTTTTATTCATAAATACCTTCCCGGAAAGAACGAACCTGCCGGCTATAGGATGTTGTGGTTGATGACAATAACTACATTTTTTTTTGCTGGTTGCACTTCTTCAAGGCATAGCCATTTAACGAACTTATCGCAGGATAAAAGCAATTCAGGAAAAGTCATTTCGAAGGATGGAACGGCAATTTCTTTTACCAGATCGGGTTCCGGCCCTGCCCTGGTGATGGTGCACGGAACTTCATCTGATGCCAGCCGGTGGGCTACCTTATTACCTTATCTCACTGATAAATATACGGTGTACGCCATGGATAGAAGAGGTCGGGGATTAAGCGGCGACGCG
>JANLYU010000275.1:0-2823 GCA_031365785.1 Flavisolibacter sp.
ACAACCGTAACATTGGGAACACCCTTAGACGAGCTACTCATTGAAAGCGCCGGTAAATCTGTCGACTCCAAATTTTATCTCCATTATAATTTTCCACCTTTTTCTACAGGTGAAGTAAAATTTTTGAGAGGAGCCAGCAGAAGAGAAATTGGCCACGGCAAACTGGCTGAACGTTCCCTCAAACAAATGATGCCTCAAGGTGATTTCGCTTATACGGTGAGGGTGGTTAGTGATATACTTGAATCCAACGGCTCCTCTTCCATGGCAACTGTTTGCGCCGGTTCGCTGGCACTCATGGATGCCGGCATCCCAGTTCCAAAACATGTGGCCGGAGTGGCAATGGGTTTAATTTCGAAAGATGGGAAATTCGCGGTGCTAACGGATATTCTTGGAGATGAAGATCACTTAGGTGATATGGATTTTAAAGTGACTGGTACCAGGGAAGGAATATGTGGTATTCAGATGGATATCAAAGTGGATGGACTTCCTATTGAAGTCATGCGCCAGGCATTGGAGCAGGCGAGAAGAGGCAGGTTGCATATACTGGATGCCATGTATCAATGCATGCCCCAATCAAGAAGTGATGTGAAACCTCATGCTCCAAGAATGGTAAAACTTTTCATTGACCGTGAATTTATCGGAGCGGTAATCGGACCAGGTGGAAAAATTATCCAGGAAATTCAACGTGAAACCGGCACGACAATTAATCTTGAAGAAAAAAATAACCAGGGTGAAGTGAGCATTTTCGGAACTGTGAAGGAAGGTGTAGACAGAGCAGTGGCTTGGGTAAATGGAATTGTAGCAGTACCAGTTGAAGGAGATGAATATGAAGCCGTGGTAAAATCAATTATGCCTTATGGAGCATTTGTGGAGTTCCTGCCAGGCAAACAAGGATTGCTGCATATTTCTGAAGTGAGCTGGAAAAGGCTGGACACCCTTGAAGGTGTTTTGAATGAGGGGGATAAAGTAAAAGTAAAACTGACAGGTACAGATCCTAAAACAGGGAAATTTAAACTTTCCAGAAAAGTGTTACTTCCCAAACCTGAAGGCATGTCGCAGGATAGCGGAAGGCGTGATGCCAGCGCGCCCCGGTATGAACCCAGGCGGGAAGAGAGAAAGGATGGAGAAAGGCCAAAAATTGAACGCAACCAGAATATGGGTCAGACCGAACGACATAAAGAATCCAGTTCAGATCAAAACGATTGATCACTACCAATGATTAAGCTGTCCGCCAAAAGCGGACAGCATTTTTTATGATCAATAAGAGCAGTATTCAATTTTGCATCCATGCAAATGAACAGGAACAGGAAATTTTGATTGGTCTGTTTTCGGACCTGGATGTGATGGGGTTTGAGCAACAGGATAAAGTTTTGTTGGCCTATTTTAAGGAACCCTTTACCACGCGCGCAGCTGTGAACCAATTATTGAATCATTACCAATATGAAAGTTATCTTATAGAAGATCAAAATTGGAACGCCTTATGGGAGCAGAATTTTAATCCCGTCATCATCGGCAATTTTTGCAGTATAAGAGCTGAATTTCATCCACCGTCAGCAGGAGTGGAACATGAAATCATCATTACCCCGAAAATGAGTTTCGGAACTGGTCACCATGCCACTACTTCAATGATGATTGAACAAATGCAATTTCAGAAATTGAAAAATAAAACAGTTTTCGATTTTGGTTCTGGAACGGGTGTTCTCGCTATCCTTTCAGAGAAAATGGGAGCCAGGTCTGTAACAGCAACGGATGATGATGAATGGAGCCAGCTCAATGCAATTGAAAATATCAGCCGTAATTTTTGTCAATGCATCTCATTTCACTGCACCAACAAAATACCTGAAGAAACTTTTGATGTCATCCTTGCCAACATCAATAGGAATGTGCTTTTAGATTATCTGCCTTCCCTGGTTTTGCACCTGTCACCCGGAGGTCGAATTTTATTGAGCGGGTTTTTAACATCTGATGAAAATATGCTTGTTGAAGCCTGCCGCCTTCAACAACTACTTCTTATTCAACGGATGGAAAGAAATAATTGGGTCTCATTGTGTTATAGTTATCTTCCAGCTGATTCCCAAATTAACACCAACTCATAATTTAATTTTATTAATTTTACTCTTACTCAATTCAAATTTCTATGAATGAAATCCTTCTGATATGTATTGCTTACCTCATTGGAAGTATTCCAACGGCAGTATGGATCAGCAGGTATTTCTTTGATATTGATATCAGGGATTATGGGAGCGGAAATTCAGGCGCCACCAATACGCATCGTGTGTTAGGTTCAAAATGGGGAAATTTGGTCATGATCATCGACATGATCAAAGCCATAGTTGCTGTTAAACTTGTCTTTTTTTTACCTTATTCTTTCGAAAGTGATATCTACCTGGTGAACATGCAACTCGGTCTCGGACTTGCTGCGGTAATAGGGCATATTTTTCCCATATGGGCAGAATTTAGAGGCGGTAAGGGCGTGGCAACCCTGTTTGGAATGGTGTTAGGGATACAACCCAATGTAGCGCTTTGCTGTGTGGGTGTATTTATACTTGTATTATTTTTAACCCGGTGGGTGTCATTAAGTTCCATATTGGCCAGTATTGCCTTTCCAGTTTTTATACTCGTTATTTTTAATGAGCCGGAAAAGCTTTACCGTGTTTTTGCTATTACTGTTGCTCTTCTGGTATTGCTGACCCATCAAAAAAACATTGGCCGTCTCCTCCGCGGCAGTGAAAGCAAGGTGCCTATCCTTAAGCATCGTGACCGACGCAGGCATAAAAGCCGTAAGTAGTCTTAAAATTAACATAGAATACATATTACAGAGCC
>JANLYU010000280.1:0-1553 GCA_031365785.1 Flavisolibacter sp.
ATTCTTTTTTCAGTTCATTCAACAGGTTCAGTACCTGTGCCTGCACGCTCACGTCAAGGGCAGACACCGACTCGTCACATACCAGAAATCCGGGGTTTAGCGCAAGCGCCCGGGCAATTACAATGCGCTGCCGCTGACCTCCAGAAAATTCATGCGGATAGCGGTCCATAATAGTTTCGGGCATGTTCACCTGCTGGAGCAGTTTACCCACCATCTTTTTTTGTACAGTTGCATTTTTTTCAATCCCTGCCACTGTCATGGTTTCAGCAATAGCAGTCCCGATCGTAAGCCTGGGGTTCAACGAAGAATAAGGATCCTGGAAAATCAATTGTACTTCTTTGCGAAATTTTTTTATTTCAGGGCTGGTGAGGTAGTTGATGTTTTTTTGCCGGTAAAATATCCTGCCTGATGCCGGTTCTATTAGTTTCAGCAAGGTTCTTCCCAAGGTAGTTTTGCCACAACCTGATTCACCTACGAGCCCTAAGGTTTCACCCTGCACCACATTCAAGCTAACGTGGTCTACAGCCGTAAAGTAAGCGGTTGTTTTTCCAAAAATATTGGTCCTTAATGGAAATTGAACCACCAGGTCTTCTATGGTCAGCAGGTTTTCGGCTGAAGGTGCTGGGTTTCGATGTTCTATCAGAACAGCTATACTTTTATCAGTGGCCGGTTGAATAAAATCTTCAACTGTCGGCAAGGGAAGTCCTTTTGGCTGGAGGCCTGGCCTGCAGGCAAGAAGTGCTTTGGTGTATGGATGAAGTGTGATTTTCTTTTCTTCATACAGGTTTTCTTTAACAGTTGTATTGGCATGAAATAACTCAGTGGCCTTCTTCCTATCAACAATTTTACCCTGGTACATGACGGCTACCTGATCTGCAATTTGTGCTACAACTCCCAGATCGTGAGTTATAAAAATGACACCCATATGTAGTTGTTGCTGAAGTTCCCTGATCAGTTCTAATATGGCTTTTTGCACCGTAACATCCAGCGCAGTGGTGGGCTCATCACAAATAAGCAGCGATGGCTCACAGCATAAGGCCATGGCAATCATCACCCGTTGTTTTTGTCCGCCACTTAATTGATGTGGATACCGGTCATACATTTTTACCGGTTCGGGCAGCTTAACTTTTTCAAACCATTCGATGGTTTTTTTCCTGGCTGCTTCCGCAGGTATTTTTCTATGAATAAGCAGCGCTTCCATCACCTGCTTCCCGCACTTCATCACCGGGTTGAGAGAGGTCATTGGTTCCTGGAAGATCATCGAAATTTTATCTCCCCTGATCTTCTGTATGGTTTTTAATGGCGATTTCAGCAAGTCGATTGTATGTATTCCATCTTCTGAAAAAAGGAGCTCCCCTTTTCCGTATACAGCAGGAGGTTGTGGCAATAATTGCAAAATAGAAAGCGCTGTAACAGATTTTCCGGAACCGCTTTCGCCAACAAGAGACAAAATTTCACCTCTCTTCACCTGCAGTGAAACATCTTTTACAGCATGGGTAACCTTTCCTTCTGTAACAAAATCAATATGTAAATGATTAATATGAAGCAGGTCG
>JANLYU010000300.1:0-5204 GCA_031365785.1 Flavisolibacter sp.
ATAATTTTCATGCAGCCCGACAATGCAATACTTCTGCAGGTAACCATCTTCTTCTGCATAGCGGAAAGCATTACCACTGTGCCGTCCTTCCATCGGCCGGTAATCTGCATGTGCATCTAAATTGATACAGTTTATTTGTGCCAGCGGAATAACGCCGGCCTTATGCCATCCTTTTGCTGCTCCTTTAATCAGCGGGTAAGAATTGTTATGACCACCGCCCACTACAATCGGTAGTTTGCCAGCGGCCACAATAACTTTCACCAGACTTTCAACTTCTTCATCAATGGCATTTACTGCGTGACGATAAGCTGCTACTTTTTCTTCTTCATCATGGGCATTCCTGTCAATCAGGTATTGGAGGTCACCAAAGTCAAAATGACCGATAACGGCTATTTGTTCACCAGTTAAAAAGTCATTGCTCTGCATATTCAAAAAGAACTGTAAAAAATTAAACCAGGCCGTGCTGGCCCCAGCTTTTCCATAATTGGCCTGCACTCCAATATCTTCCGGAACACCTATCACTACATAACGTGCGGAAAGTCTACTAAAAGACTCCGTTAATTTTCCCGGATCAGAAAGCACCTGAACGCATTCACCCAGCTTGGTTTCATAACGCCTCAGCATCACCAGCGAAAGAACATATTGTTTGGAATAAATTTTTAAATGGTTGGTCTGCATATTCGAATATAGTACGTAATTGATAAAAATGGACGCTGTTCAAAGCAGGCCTCATCCATTTACAAAATGGAAATCAATTTCTGTGCTGCTGATTCATATTTAGATCCTTTACCCATTCACCCCCAATCATTACATTTTCAATGTGGTGTTGCCCGAATGCGTAGGGAAGGTAGGCGATGGAAGAAACAGGTTGTGTCAATATCAGGTTAGCTTTTTTTCCAACGGTTACTGACCCTATTTCTTCTCCCAGCCCCATGGCATAGGCACCATTGATAGTAGCCGCATTAATAGCTTCCTCTGGCAGCATTTTCATTTGAATGCAAGCTAATGACACCACAAAATTCATGTTGCCGGATGGAGACGAACCCGGATTATGATCAGAAGCCAAAGCAATGGCGCAACCCGCGTCAATCATTTGCCTGGCAGGCGGATATTCCATTCGAAGGAAAAAGGCAGCCGCCGGCAATAAGGTTCCAATGGTTCCTGATCCTGCCAGGGCTTGTATGGCATGGCTATCCATTTTTTCCAAATGATCAACAGAAATAGCACCCGCATGGATTGCTGCCTCTACACCTCCTGATACAGATAATTGGTTGGCATGTATCTTAGGGAAAATACTAAAAGCACTACCAGCCTTGCATATCCGCAGGGTTTCTTCCACTGTAAAAAATCCCTGATCACAGAATACATCCATATAGTCGGCCAGTTTTTCAGATGCAATCACCGGGATCATCTGTTCAATGATCATTTTAATATAGCCTTCACGGTTATCTTTATAAGCAGCAGGAAAAGTGTGAGCACCCAGAAAAGTTGACCGGACAGGAATGGATGCAGTTTGTTTAAGGCGGCGGATCACACGCAGCATTTTCATTTCACCTTCTATTGATAAACCATATCCACTTTTGATTTCTATGGCGCCGGTGCCCATTCGGATCACCTCCTGCAATCTTCGAAATGAAACAATAAACAATTCATCTTCCGACATTTCATGGAGTTGCTGAGCAGATAATAAAATGCCCCCTCCTCCAGCAGCTATTTGTTCATAGGTTTCACCTTTGATTTTCCTTACAAATTCATGTTCCCTGTAACCTGCAAAGACCAGATGGGTATGACTGTCGCACCAGCAAGGCAATATTATTTTCCCAGTAGCTATATAATGCTCATCAAAGGAAGTTGCTTTCCGCTTGAGTTCCTTCATACCTCCATAATCAGCTATTTGTCCATCTTCGATGATCAAGTAAGCGTCCCGGATGGATGGCAGACTCGCCAGCGATGTGCCTTTCAGCACGCTGTTTGAAGATCTGGTACCAGCCAGGATTTTGATGTCAGAGATAAGTATGTTCATGAGTCATGAAAGCTTCAAGTGAAATTAGGATTGGGAAATAAACTAACCTAATGAATGCACAGTTTATAATGAAAATAAGAGATGAAGAAACATTCTTTTATCCCTACACAGGCCTGATTTCTAAAATAAAAAACCCCGGATAAATCCGGGGTCTTAATGAGTTTAATGAAATTAATAAGGAAGTATGACGTTGTGAGTATTTCCATTAACGCCTGTATAAATCACATTGTAATAATAATGTCCGCTACCTGGGCAGGTGGTATGTTCACCGCTTGCATTCAGACCGAAGGTTACCACTGCAGTTCCAAAACCTTCATGTTTTACCTGTCCGCTTGTTAAACGAAATTCACAGTCCTGGCGAATTACTAAAGGCTCAGTGATTGCTGTAGTAAAGGCATGGCCAAACCTGTTGATACCCCATTCAGCGATATTGCTTCTGGTGCCTTCAACATGGGTTCCGGTGGTAGTAATGACAACGCCATTATTGTAAGTAAAAGTTCTTTTTTTAGCGATCTGCCAGGTGCGAACTGTATTATCATCAAACTTAATCAACATGTTGCTGCTGGTTATAGTATGGATAATACTGGTCATATTAGCCAGATTCACCATCAAACCTCCACTGACATTGGTAAAAGTTTGTGTACCGCTCAGCGTAATTGCTTTGTTGTCGCTGCTCCTGGTAATTTTTAGTTCCTTATAAGTAACTGTGAGCGTAGCTCCGGCATCTTTCCAGCGAACACCGGCAGGCATAGACAAAACCACAACACCGCTTCTGATATGGGTACCAAAACAATTAGTACCTGCATAGTTGATGGTGATGGTTCTCGGGTTGCTTACTGAGTCAACAGCTACAGTAGCATTACATACAGAATTGATATTGGATTCTCTGCCACTGAAATTAGTGGTGCTTTCAACCGCTACATTGACATCGTTGGCAATGGCATCCATGTCGCTGGAAACGGTACTTTGATCCTCGGCGTGCGTCGTTATCTCAGTGGATGTGTCACTGGAAACCGCTTCTTTTTTACAGGCTGTAAATGTGGTGAAAAGGGCCAGTGTAACCACTGACAACAGTCGGAGTTTGTTTTGCATAGGGTGTTTTTTAATTAATAATAAGCAATAGACCTCAACTCGGTAATAAGGTTTAAAAAGTTTTGGTTTTATTGACTAATAAAATCAGGTATAATGATACAATTAAAGAATTTGTCGTACAACAGTAATTAATTAGGGCAAAGTTTGAAATTTCAAACTTTTGATAATCAATCCATATCATTTAAATGATGCAAGTATATCATGCAGCATCTATTTTCATCACCTGAATAATCAACCATAAAATTCTGTAGAAGAAAAAATTCATAAGCTAAGAATTCAGATAATATATAAAAAATCATGATACGTGATGGAGCGGTAGTCATGTCATCTTCTTATCACATTACCATTACTTTCAAAACCCTGGAGCCGATCATTGATCCATTCAATATAAAAAGGAATTGAGTTGGCCGTATCCTACAATGAATTTTTATTCACGGATAGACCAAGACCAAACTTGCTGGCTGTTTCACGGGCAACTTTATAGCCTGCATCTGCATGCCGGATCACCCCTATGCCTGGATCATTTCGCAAAACCCTTTGCAACCTAATTTCTGCATCATCCGTTCCGTCGGCAACGATCACCATACCCGCATGGATACTATATCCCATCCCAACGCCACCTCCATGATGCAAACTCACCCAGCTGGCTCCTCCCGCCGTATTCAAAAGCGCATTGAGTATGGGCCAGTCAGCAACTGCATCACTACCATCCATCATGGATTCCGTTTCCCTGTTGGGCGATGCCACTGATCCAGTGTCCAGGTGATCTCTACCAATCACCAGAGGCGCTTTTACCTTTCGGGTACGCACAAGATCATTAAACGCTTTTCCTGCAGCCTCCCGCTCTCCCTGGCCTAACCAGCAAATTCGTGCGGGCAAACCCTGAAATGCAATACGCTCTTTGGCAAGTTTCAGCCATCGTTGCAAAGAATGATTGCCAGGAAACATTTCAGCGATCACACCATCTGTTACCGCTATATCAGCAGGATCTCCGCTCAGGGCGGCCCACCTGAAAGGCCCCTTGCCTTCACAGAAAAGTGGTCGGATGTAAGCAGGAACAAAGCCCGGAAAATCAAAGGCATTCACCAAACCTTTTTCCTTTGCGCGGGCCCGGATATTGTTGCCGTAATCAAAAGTAATGGCACCCATCTTTTGTAGTTGCAGCATTTGTTCTACGTGCCTGTAAATAGAAGCATACACGCGTTCCAGGTACTCTTGCGGATTTTTATCGCGCAGGATCAATGCCTGTAAATGCGAAAGATCATGTGGCCAATAACCAAACATAGGATCATGAGCAGATGTTTGGTCGCTGAGCGTGTCAGGAACGATATTTCTTTGAATGAGTCTTTCCAGCAGGTGTACTGCATTACAACAGACGCCAATGGATAAGGAAATACCTTTTTTTGCAGCTGCTACTGCCCTATCAATAGCGATGTCGATATCGATTACTTTCTCATCCAGGTATCGGGTTTCAAGTCGTTTATCAATTCGCCATTCTTCTACTTCAGCAATGAGTGCCACGCCTTCATTCATAGTAATGGCCAGTGGTTGGGCGCCACCCATGCCACCCAAACCTGCACTCACATTCAGCGTTCCTTTTAAAGTGCCACTAAAATGATGATCAGCAATGGCTGCATAGGTTTCATAAGTTCCCTGAACAATTCCCTGCGATCCAATATAGATCCAGCTTCCGGCTGTCATCTGACCATACATCATCAAACCTTTTTTTTCCAGTTCATCAAAGTGGGCCCAATTAGCCCAGTTAGGAACCAACTGTGAATTAGAAATCAAAACCCTGGGTGCATCTTTGTGGGTCTTCATGATGCCTACCGGCTTGCCACTTTGAATCAGGAGTGATTCATCATTTTCCAAAACTTTAAGCGATGCTATGATCTGGTCAAGCGCCTCAAAATTCCTGGCTGCCTTTCCGCGACCACCATATACGATCAATTCTTCAGGACGTTCTGCCACCTCAGGGTCCAGGTTGTTCAACAACATCCGTAAAGCAGCTTCCTGAACCCATCCCTTGCAATTCAATTTGGTGCCGGTGGGAGTTTTGTATTTAACAGGGTCGTAGGCAAGAAGTGTT
>JANLYU010000302.1:0-2708 GCA_031365785.1 Flavisolibacter sp.
AAACTAAATGCAGCGCAACGATGATTCCGGAGTTACTTAAGCTTGTATCATAATTTCAAATAAAGAATGTCAACCTTTGGTGAAGTTTCCAATTATTACAAGCCATTAAAAATAATCATTTCTCACCCCGGCATCAAAAATTTCAAAGCCCCACCAACCACTTTTATTTTTAACGGCGAATAACCTACAAAGTCACCATCCATATCTATAGGGAGGACTTCTGCTTCTGAATAAATTTCCATTTTTTGGGCGGCAAGATATTTTAATTCGGAGTGTTCTATTTTTTTGCATTTTTTTACCTGACCCAGGAGTTTTATATAATCCATCATGGAGATGTTGCCAATGATAACGATGGAAAAGATACCATCGTCAGGTGAGGCATCCGGCGCAATACCCAATCCATTTCCAAAATATTTTCCATTAGCAAAGGCCACGTTCATGATTTCACCACGGAACTGAACTTGGTCGACTTTTAATTTCACAGCCTGTTTTTTATAACCGATCAGCGTACTTATAATAGCGCGTTGAAAAGTTACACCGGCCCCCATCCATTTGGAATAAGAAGCTAGTTTTTGTGCAATGATGCCACCCATACCAATGTCCGTGATGTTCATAAAATATCGTGAAGTTGGTTGGCCTGTTAAACCCGTGTATGTTGCGTGACCAAGGTCAATCACATTAGAAGTATCATTTACTATGCATTGCTGCAATGCTGAAATGTCAGGTGTCACCCGGACTGTTTTTGCAAAGTCGTTCCCGGTTCCTTTGGGATGAAGCCCAACCCTGATTTGCTGCCACGACTCAGGGGCTATTTTATCTTTAGCCTGCATCACCCCGTTGATCACTTCATTTAAACTTCCATCACCACCACAACAAATTATATGTGTAGCACCTTTGATAATTGCTTCCTCTGCCAGGACGATGGAATGTTGCGCATAAGCTGTAATATAAAAAGCTGTCTCAAACTCGTCTTCAAATTCACTTTTTAGGTCGGCAATCAGTATGTCCTTTTTCTTTATCTTTCCATGAATGATGAACGCTATTTTTTTCATGATCCTTTTTTAGTTGTCAAACCGCGGATGGTATTCCAACCAATGAGAACGATATCGATTCAGTTCTTCTTCCATCCATACTGTTGTTTTGTTCAATTCTTTACTTAGTAGACTGACTACCTCAATGACCAGCTTCTCATCAAATTCTTTCATAGCATAAGTTATAGAAGTTCTGCGGGTCAGGATGTCCTCCACATGCCTGGCAAATTGGTGGCGGATAAAATCAATAATTTCAGCTATTGTAAGAGAATAGTTTTTAGAAAGGGTCGCATTAAAAACAGGGTTTGCCAGTACTATTTGCTCTCTATAATTTTCTGACTGGCGCTCATCTTTATGCTTGCCGGTAGCATTGGATGATTCTGTGTTCAGTGGCCTGGTAGGATTAAGGTTTTTGAATCTTTTTCCTACTTCCTCCAGGCATTTCTTACCCATGGAGTGAAAGGAAGTAAGCTTGCCTCCTGCTATATGGATAACATTATTGTGGGTCCACCAGGTCTGGTATTCCCGTGACCTCTTGTAAGGGGTGCTTTCCTTATTTTCAGCGAGCAGTGGACGCAAGCCCGCATACACGGAAACGATATCTTTTAATTCTAATTTTTTATCGGGAAAGCTTTTATTGAATGCTGCCACCAGGTATTCCACATCCTTCCTTGTTGCTTTCACCTGATCCACATCATCATGATATTCCGTATCGGTGGTCCCTATAATCGTCAGTTCATTTTCCCAGGGAACCGTATAAAGAAATCTTTTGTCATCAGTTGACGATGGAATAATACATCCACAACCGCCCGGCAAATAGGAGGAGGGTATGATGATGTGTACGCCTTTGCTTGGTTTCAGTTCATAGGATGGTTTCTGATTCATGCGGCTGATAATAGCATCAGTCCAGGCACCGGTAGCATTGATATAAACCTTAGCCTTCACGGTAATTAATCTTCCTCCATCATGATCCATGCAACGGATCGATCGTAAGGTGTCATCGGACAGTTCAAAGTCCCGGGCTTCCATATAATTTAAAACTACCTGGTTTTTGGCAGCGCAACTGCTGATCACATCCAACACTAACCTGGAATCATTTGCAGTTCCTTCCCAGTAAGAAATGCCGCCTTTGAGATCTTTATTCAATAATCCGGGCAACTGTTCCAGAACTTTATCCGCATGCATTTTTTTATGTGGCTTGATCACTTCCCTGCCCGCTATCCAATCATAAAGAGAAAAGATGACATCTTTTAGGAAGAGGTCTGTTGAGGAATGATAGGAAGGGAAAATAAATGGAATTGGTTTTACAAGGTGTGGATATACCTTCAGCAGGTAACCCCTTTCCTGCAAGGCCTCATGAACCAATTGAAACTGCAGGTACTTCAGATATCTGATTCCCCCATGAATCAACTTGGAAGAACGGCTACTGGTACCGGAAGCAAAATCATTTTTTTCAATCAGGATACATTGATATCCTTTGGCTTCTGCTTCCGCCAAGATTCCTGCTCCGGTAATACCCCCACCAATGATACAGATATCAAATACCTCCGTGTTCGCCCGATCAGTGGATTCATTCCTGTTCATCAAACAATTTTCCTGGATTTAAAATATGGTTGGGATCTACATGCTTTTTAATGGTTTGTAAGATGTTTTTGGTGAGGCTATCTGTTCTTTGTA
>JANLYU010000312.1:0-1937 GCA_031365785.1 Flavisolibacter sp.
CTTAATGAAGCAGCTTCTTCAAAACGCTGGCTCTTTACCACCCTGTTTTTTTCCAGCTTAATATCTTCGATCTTCTTTTCCAGGTTGATCACTTCGTCCGGCACATTAATATTTTTGATATGCTTTCTTGCACCTACCTCATCTAAAACATCAATCGCTTTGTCAGGCAATAACCTGTCTGTCATGTAACGTTCACTTAATTTAACACAGGCTTCAATAGCTGTATCACTATAACTTACATTGTGATAATCTTCGTATTTACTTTTGATGTTGCTTAATATCTGAATGGTTTCTTCCACCGATGGCTGATCAACAATTACCTTTTGAAATCTCCTGTCCAATGCACCATCTTTTTCGATGTGCATACGGTATTCATCCAAAGTGGAAGCACCAATACATTGCAGTTCCCCTCTTGCCAGGGCTGGCTTAAAAATGTTACTTGCATCTAATGAACCACTGGCTCCTCCTGCTCCTACAATTGTATGAATCTCATCAATGAAAAGAATCACATCCCTGTTTTTCTCCAGCTCATTCATGATGGCCTTCATTCTTTCTTCAAACTGGCCACGGTATTTTGTGCCGGCCACCAATGCTGCCAAATCAAGTGACACCACTCTTTTGTCAAACAACACTCTGCTTACTTTTCTTTGTACAATCCTTAAAGCCAGTCCTTCAACAATAGCAGTTTTACCCACGCCTGGTTCACCAATAAGGATAGGATTATTCTTTTTTCTTCTTGATAAAATTTGGGAAACTCTCTCAATCTCTACTTCACGACCTACTATGGGATCTAAAGAACCATTTTCTGCCAGCCTTGTAATATCCCTGCCAAAATTATCCAGCACAGGTGTTTTTGTTTTTGGCTGTCCCGCCGCTCCACCTCTTTGTGCCTTTGGCTGTTGCCCATACTGTTTCCTTTCTTCGTCAAAATCATCTTCATTTTCATCTGAGAATTCTGCTTTTGGAGGGTTGCTGGTTACAAAACCCAATTCATTTTTAAACATATCATAATCCACATCAAACTGGTTAAGTATTTGTGTTGCAATGTTTTCTTTATTTTTTAAGATTGAAAGCATCAGGTGCTCACTTTCCACCATGGTACTTTTATGGGCCTTGGCTTCTAATACAGTAATACGTATTACTTTTTCTGCCTGCTTGGTGAGTGGAAGTGAATTGATATTAGCGATGTTCTTACCTGTCTTATCCTTTACTGCTACCTCAATCTCCTTACGCAATTCGTAAAGGTCCACATTCAATGATTTAAGGATTTTAATAGCGGTGTTTTCGCCGTCTCTTATCAAACCCAACACTAAATGTTCGGTGCCAATAAAATCATTACCCAACCGCAGCGCTTCTTCTCTGCTGTAGGATATTATTTCTTTTACCTGGGCTGAAAAATTGTTATCCATTTATATTGAATTTAGCGTATACAATAATAACGATTATTTAATAGAATTAGTTTGCTCAAAGGATGAAATGTTTAAATGTTGAAAAGTTAAAACTTAACTGTTGAGGGCAGGATGATCTAAAATTACCGGGCAATGTAGTTATAATAACCCTTCCCTTCTAACACTTAAACTTTAATAATTACAACATTGGAAAACAAAAAAAATCACTTTCTTTACAAAAGTCAACCGGGACTATAAAAGTAAGAAAAATAAAATTGTCTATCTTTTTTTAGTGCCTGTCTAACTACTATAATCGTCAATCAGAGTAGATGAATGTCAAAATAGATACCAAAGAAAAATTCACTGTAATTACGCCGGAAGAAGGTACTCTGTCTGTTAATATGACAGAAGAACTTACCCGTTTGCTGCTTGCTTACATGCAAAAAGACATACCGCATGTAATTCTGAATTTAAAAGAGGTGAAAACAATCGAAGAAAAAGCAGGCGAAGCATTGTTATTGGTTCAACAGCAATTTTACGATAGCCACC
>JANLYU010000264.1:0-2212 GCA_031365785.1 Flavisolibacter sp.
ATAGAATTCAATTTATTGAAAAGAAGATCTCTCCTGAATAGCCTGATTCAGGAAAACGCATCTTATAAATATATTTTCAATGATGGCCTGATCATTTCTTCACTGGTAAACGTTACCGGCGCGAGTGGTAAAAAAAATTTAACCACGCTCAAACGGGCGAGTATTGAACAGGCAGGTCTTCTTACTGGGTTATTACGGCCACTTTTTCCCAACAGCAAATTATATCGTTTTGTAAAGCTGGATGCCGAACTGGTGCAAACCCATGTAGTACGTAGAACTTCCTTTGCATGGAGGTTATTTGCCGGTGCAGGATATGGTTTACCTTTTGACCGTAAGGACAGTAGTAATTTCTATATGCCTTTCTTCAGGCAATATTATGCCGGTGGTCCCAATAGTATGCGGGCGTGGGCCGTTCGCAAACTCGGACCTGGTTCAGCGGTTAAATCCTTTGACAGGAAAATAGCACCTGACCGGTTTGGCGACATCCGGCTGGAATTAAATGGTGAATACAGGTTTTACCTCACACAGGTTTTTGGTTTTCCAGCAGAAGGCGCGCTTTTTACCGATATGGGAAACGTATGGTTCCTGAGGCAAAACCTTGATTTCCCCAATGGCGAATTCAAAATAAGCCGGCTTTGGAAAGACATTGCCATTGGTGCTGGAACCGGTTTTCGGATTGACTTTGGATTTTTGAAAGCACGGCTCGACTATTCTTATAAAGTGAAGAATCCAAGTCCTGAAACACTTCAGGCACAAAATAAATTCCTGTACAACTGGAAGCCACTCAATGGAACATTCCAGTTAGGAATCAACTATCCATTCTAATGGCGCTCCTCTAAGAATGGCAACAAGTTTCATACTGATCATTCCCATTAGATGTATATCTATCCTATCAGGCCATCTTGCAAGTGAACGACGAATAGGGTAGTTATTCAAGTATCGTTACCTGCCTGCCGGCAGGTTTGTTACTCGATATTCTTCTCCATCTCTTCCATGCTCCAGGCATCCTTCAACCAGAATTGTCCGATCCGTGTCCTGCACAAATTACTGAGGTAACCTCCGCATCCCAGCGAAGCACCAAAATCATTGGCCAGGCTTCGGATGTAGGTGCCAGTGGAACAGGTCACTCTAAAATGTACCACAGGTAAATCCACCTCTACTATTTCAAATGTTGAAATCGTTACAGGCCGTGGATCCAGTTTGACCTCAATCCCTTTTCTTGCCAGTTCATACACCCGGTGTCCGTCTTTTTTGATAGCGGAGTGAATGGGTGGTGTTTGAAGGATAGGACCTATGAAAAGACGGGTGGCTTTTTCGAGATCTTCCTTTAAAAGGTGGGCAAACGGAAGCGGATTTACAGGTTCATGTTCCAGGTCGTAAGAAGGTGTTACAGCGCCAAGGGTAATGGTGCCGGTATATTCTTTTTCCTGCGACATATATTCATTGATCTTCTTGGTAAATTTCCCGGTACAAACAATCAGCAGACCGGTGGCTAGTGGATCCAGTGTACCAGCATGTCCAACTTTCCTGGTCTTTGTCAGGTGCCTGATCTTGCGCACTACATCAAAGGAGGTCCATCGAAAGGGCTTATCGATCAACATTAATTTGCCTTCTTCGAAATCGTTTTTGTTCATTCCCTGCAAAAATAGTTGTAACAGTGTAGATGCCTACAACAAGGAAATTCCACTTGTATCGGATGAGTGGTGTATGACATTCTCAATGCCCGTTACCGCTCAGATAGATTGCCTGTTTTTTAGTTCCAGGTATTTATTTAAACTATTAACAGTAAGTTGTTGTGGGCTGGAAAGAACGGCAATGATGCCCAGTTTTTGTAGTTCTTTGGCAATGAGAAGCTTTTCATACCTGTATTTTTCAGCAATCGTTTTTATATAGATATCCTCTATGGTCCTGACTTTTGATTCCACTGCTTTCTTTAATTCAGTATTTTCAAAAAAGACTACCATCAACAGGTGATAGTGAGCCAGTCTTTTGAGTGAAGGCAATTCACGCTGCAGACTTTCAAGTGATTCAAAATTGGTAAATAAAACGATCAGGCTTCGGTGCGTGATGCGGTTCCTTACCAGGGAAAATAATTTTTCGAAATCAGGCTCCAGGAAGTTGGTTTGTTGCTTATACAAAGTGTCCAGAATCAGATTCAGCTGCGTGGGCTTTTTATCTGCCAGTATAAAAGCATCTACCTGTTCCGCAAAGG
>JANLYU010000323.1:0-2907 GCA_031365785.1 Flavisolibacter sp.
TTTTCATTGGACTCATCCCTACTTACGCTTCTATTGGAGCATTGGCCCCAATCCTTGTTCTGTTGTTACGACTTTTACAGGGTCTGGCGCTCGGTGGTGAATACGGTGGAGCAGCCACCTATGTAGCGGAACATGCACCTGCACACCGTCGTGGCTATTTTACCAGCTGGATTCAAACTACTGCTACGCTGGGTCTCTTTCTTTCTTTGGGGGTAATACTGTCTGTTAGAAAAATAACAGGTGTGGATGAATTCACGAATGGGAATGGCTGGAGGTATCCTTTTTTGTTGTCTATCCTTCTCGTAATTGTTTCCGTTGTCATCCGTCTGAAGATGCAGGAATCACCACTATTCGCCAGGTTGAAATCAGAAGGAAGAACCTCAATCAATCCACTCCGGGAAAGCTTTGGACAAAAAAGTAATTTCAAGTTGGTGCTACTCACTTTATTCGGTGCTACTATGGGACAGGGCGTGATCTGGTATACAAGTCAGTTTTATGCGCAGAGTTTTATGTTGAACACCTGCCATATAGAATACGAACAGGCAAATACCATCATGTTGGTGGCACTGGCTTTTGCCACACCGTTTTTTATTGTGTTTGGCAGTTTGTCTGATCGATGGGGAAGAAAAAATATCATGCTGGCAGGTATGCTCCTTGGTATTTTATTTTACCGCCCCATCTTCGGACAATTATTTTCAATCACAGATACCTCCAAAAAGTTCATCGTTAGTTCTGTGTTGCTATCCCCTGCGTCTACAGGTTCGAATATTAATCTGTTGCCGGAAAGGATGCAATCCACATTCAGTGACGGGACGACTTCAATCGAAACCAAAAAAATTAAACCGGGTACAATAAATAACTGGGAAACAACCAGCGTAGTGAGCGTACCGGGAAGAGCCAAATGGAAAATGATCCTGCTGATTGCCACCATGGTTTTATTTGTGACCATGGTATACGGACCTGTAGCCGCTTTTCTGGTTGAAATGTTTCCCACCAGGATCCGGTACACTTCCATGTCTCTCCCCTATCATATTGGCAATGGTGTGTTTGGTGGCCTGGTACCTTTCATTGCCACACTGATCACTACCATTCCGGGAAGTACTCCTCTTTCCGGACTTTGGTACCCAATTATTGTAGCTAGTTTTTGTTTTATTATAGGTTCTTTATACCTCACTAATAAATTGACAAAAAATAGGGACTAAACGTAAGTTATGAACCTCATCAAACGGATATCAGGCTACCTGTGGATGGTGATTGGAATTCTTTCCATGGCTGTATTATTTTATAGCGCAGTCACTCATATTGGAACGGCGAAAGGTGATATAGGTAAGCCTATTCCTTGGATCATCATCATTGGTGTATTTACTCCCATTGCCATCGGCCTGATCATTTTTGGCTGGTATGCCGTTAAAGGAGAATATGACCGTGAAGAGCCATCCTCCATGCGTTAAGACATTTTTAGTTCACTCAGTAAAGAGGCTTGTGAACAGGATATTTGTTTGGTGTAAATTGCACCATGTCCATCATTGTTAAGAACCTGACCAAGACCTATGGTGAACAAACAGCTGTAAATGATATTTCATTTTCCATACAACAAGGCGAGATCGTAGGGTTTCTGGGTCCGAATGGTGCAGGAAAATCCACCACCATGAAAATGCTTACGGGTTTTCTTCAACCCTCTGCAGGCGACATCCAGGTTCATGGTGTGGATGTAAGAAAGAACCCTCTTGGAGTCAGGAAATTGACTGGCTATCTACCCGAATCCAACGCTTTGTACTATGATATGTATGTTCGGGAATACCTTGATTTTATTGCGGGCGTACATGGTATTAAAAATAAAAAACAAAAAGCAGATAATGTCATTACACTGACCGGCCTCGTGCCGGAAAGTAAAAAAAAGGTGGGCCAGTTGTCAAAGGGTTATAAACAAAGGGTGGGGCTGGCAGCTGCTCTCCTGCACGACCCTGAAGTATTAATTTTGGATGAGCCCACAAGTGGTTTGGATCCTAATCAGATCATTGAAATCAGAAACGTGATCAGGGATCAGGGGAAAAACAAACTGGTGCTTTTTTCTTCTCACATTCTGCAGGAAGTAGAAGCCATTTGCGACAGGGTAATTATTATCAATAAGGGAAATATAGTGGCCGATGACAGGTTGAGCCATCTCCAGAAAGGTGTGTCGGCAAATGTGGTTAGAGTAGAATTCAAAGAACCCGTTGAGCAAGAACAATTAGGATCGCTGGTGAATGGAAATGCGGTTAACAGGATCAACTCCAACACCTGGTCCATTGAAACTGATCATCCAGAACAGGTAAAAAAACAACTGCTTGAATTGTCTTTGCATCATAATCTGAACATCGTTTCTTTGCATAGTGAAAAGCAATCGCTTGAAGAAGTGTTCAGAAAGCTCACTGCCATCAACCCATAATCAATCATTCACCATCCTTCTAAATAAATAACAATTGAATCATGAGTTATATCGCTGAAATTTTTGCCAGACAGATTTTGGATAGTCGTGGAAACCCCACAGTGGAAGTGGATGTCGTTACCGATGAAGGTGCATTTGGCCGTGCTGCCGTACCCAGTGGTGCCAGCACGGGCATTCATGAAGCAGTTGAATTAAGAGATGAAGATAAAAAAATTTATACCGGTAAAGGGGTGCTAAAGGCAGTAGCCAATGTCAACGACATCATTGCTCCCGAACTGGAAGGATATGATGCAGCCGACCAGACAGGCATTGATGCGCTGATGATCCAATTGGATGGTACAGAAAATAAAAGTAAGCTGGGCGCCAATGCGATGTTGGCTGTAAGCATGGCGGTAGCCAAGGCAGCTGCGGAAGAAGCAGCCCTTCCTTTGTTCAGGTATATTGGTGGCACCAATGCTAAAACATTACCGGTTCCCATG
>JANLYU010000332.1:0-6152 GCA_031365785.1 Flavisolibacter sp.
CGGTAAAATTGATTATAACACCCAAAATAATACTTATAAGTTAAAAATAAAATAAGAAGGGCATTTTTGGTAAAATGACTTTTAACGATGTTCCACAGCTGATTTTTGGAACTGTTTGAAGAATAAAAGGGAGATCACTTCAAATGGAATAAGATAAGGAGTGGAACATGAATTTGTCAGCTGAACCTGAGTTTGAAGAACTCATTTTTCAATGGTTTCTGATCGTACCAGATTAGGGCAAGTGCCAGGCTGTAAAAAGGAAGACAGGGAATGCGATACCGGGATAGGGCACCAAAATTATAAGAAGAAATGCCCACGGCAAAGGCAAAGATCACCGTAAAGATCAGGAAGAACTGGATGTTGGGATTGCGGCTGATGGCACCCCAGGTACGTCTGAGCCCAATAGAATATATAATCTTGAGGGTAAAAAACAGGAATAGAAAGGCTTCCAGGGAATTTAGAAATACCATGGGTTTGCGGGCCTCCCAAAAATAAGGCCTGAACAAAGAAACATTGACTGCCAGTGGAAACTTGGTAAGCATACCAATAAAACTGGGATCAAATGCACCCAGTTCATAAGTGGAGCCATCATCACCACCTGCTGTGGATGCATAAAATATATAATCTCTGGTAGTAGTAGATGTTTCTGCAATTTTTTCCAGCGAGTATTGGCCCAGCTGATCGGAAAAAGTAGTAGTGATGGAGATGAAGCCACCCACGATAATGCTATATACCATCACCTTCAGTCCGGACCTGATGACACTGTTATGTATTTTATGCGAGTAGGTATTCAGGATCCAGAGGGCCAGGGCGGGAATAAAAACCAGGATGATATACACTTTAATTACTGCAAGCAGGTAAAAACATACCAGGATGATCCACATGTACTTCATTCTGAACTGGCCCCTGATCAGCATACGAAAAGTGGCAAAGATCATCCATCCCAGCGCCGCAATACAAATCGTGTCTTTGAAAATGCCAGAACCCCATACAAAAGTACTGGGTATAAATAAAATACAGATGCCTATGGGTTTGATCAATTTAGGGTACTGCTCGGCAAAAGTTCTGAACATGGCCCATACGCCCGTAAAGGAAAGGGCAGCAAAGATGATAGAAGTTGGAATGTAAGTATTGAAAGTTAAAAGGTTGATGATCGCAGTGATGCTGCTGATCATATAAGCACTCTGGTTGTTATACCAAAGCATCTGGTTGGTGTATTGATAATAATCTACATCATATACATCAGGGATCCTTAGAATAAGGTTGATCCACTTAAAAGGGGAATCGGTAATACTTTGATTAATGACTTTAGAGTGATAGAAAAAAGCAGATGTATCACCTCCGCTGTAATAATACTCATATACCAGGCCGATAAAAATGGCACCAATTATTTTAAGGGTAATGCCAGTCAGGAAATACCTGCGCCATGGATGCGTTTTCAGATGGGTTTTAGGATAGTGTTTATTACAAAAACGGTAGGCCACATAATAAACCAGCAGTAAATAAAATGGAAGCAGCACATAATCAAAGGGTGTAATAAAATGTTTCCACAATAATCCATTAATATCTGAATTCATAAGAATGCTGGTATTAAACGCTTCCAAATACGCCCCGCAATGACCTCAAAAATAACCTTTTTTACAGGCCTTCTTGGGTTATAGTTTCAAAGTCGCTCACTAAGTATGGATCAATAAATGAGGTGTGATGGAAAGTGAGCCTGTTAATCTTTTTAAAGGATTAGAACAAGGGGAATGTATTTTTGCTCCCGGTCACGAATCAATCAACAAAGCTGGTCTATACATTCATCCATTCTTAATTGTACAATTATAAATGCCGCGTGTTTTACGCATATTGAACCGGATGGCCGTTGGCGGCCCGGTTTTAAATGCTACTTACCTTACCCGATACATGCAGCCCGATTATGAAACGCTGCTGATTGTAGGAGAAAAGGAAAGTCATGAAAAAAGTGCAGCCTATCTGGCCAGCCAGCTGGGGATTCCATACACTACCATTCCCGGGATGGGTCGTTCCATCAACCTCGCTTCAGACTATACTGCCTACAGACAATTGAAAAAAGTGATCGCCTCTTTCCGGCCTGATATCGTACACACGCATGCGGCTAAGCCAGGCGCCTTGGGACGTCTGGCTGCATCTGCTTCTGGGGTGCCTGTGATCGTGCATACTTTTCATGGACATATTTTCCATTCCTATTTTAATTCACTGAAAACAAGTTTTTTTATTAAAACTGAACAATTCCTGGGAAAAAAATCAGATGCCATCATCGCCATCAGCGAGCAACAGAAAAAAGAATTGATAGATTTCAAAATTGCTCCGGAAAAGAAAATCCACGTGGTGCCGCTTGGATTTGACCTAGACCGTTTTCATCAGGACCAGGAACAAAAACGAAAAGCTTTCAGAATGGAATTCGGAGTAACTGATGATGAAATTGCAATCGGGATCATCGGCAGACTGGTTCCTGTAAAAAACCATTACCTTTTTTTAAAAGCCATCCGGCATGTTCTGGATCATTCCACAAAAAAAATCCGGGCATTCATTATTGGTGATGGAGAAACAAGGTCTGATCTGGAACAAATGGCGCGTGAATCGGGTATCAGCTTTTCCACCGAAAAAAACCTGCAACACTCCGATCCTTTGATCTTCACTTCCTGGAGGAGTGATGTGGACATGATCAATGCGGGCCTGGATATTATTTGCCTTACTTCTTATAACGAAGGCACACCCGTGAGTTTAATTGAGGCCCAGGCAGCCAATAAGCCGATTGTATCTACCAGAGTAGGCGGGATTGCAGATATTGTGAAGGAAGGCCAGACTGGCCTGTTGGCTGATGTAAAGGAACCGGCCGTATTTTGCGACCACTTATTACGTTTGGTGGAAGATGACGCTTTAAGAATTCAACTGGGTTCTAACAGCAGGGAACATGTACTACACCGGTTCAGCTATCAAAGGCTTGTAAGTGATATGTCTGCTTTATATCTTGACCTGCTGGAAAGAAAAAAATAGGATCATGTTCTTTTCAAGAAAAAAAAATAATACAACGGTTGACCTGGGATGGATCCAAACGGATATGCATTCTCACCTCATACCTGGCATTGACGATGGGGCCCAGGATATGGAGGCTTCATTGGAAATGATCAGGGGCCTTTCAGAATTGGGCTATACTAAAATAGTAACTACCCCACATATTTTGTGGGAGATGTATCCCAATACCCCGGTCAATATCATGTCTGGGCTTGAAGAAGTGAAAAAGGCGGTGCTGGAAGCCGGTATAGTCATGCAGCTCCACGGTGCTGCGGAATATTATATCGATGATCATTTCGATGCGCAGCTACGTGCTAGGCAGCCTTTGCTTACGCTAAGCGGCAATCTGGTACTCGTAGAATTTTCCATGATCACCGCACCCATGGAATTACAGTCCATTATATTTGAAATGGAGATCCAGTATTATCAGCCTGTGATTGCGCATCCCGAGCGCTATATTTACCTGGCCCGGAAAAAAGAATTTTTTGACGACCTGAAATCAGCGGGTTGTTTTTTTCAATTGAACCTCTTATCACTCTCTGGAATGTACGGCGCCTCTGTACAGGAGCTGGCCGAATACCTTCTTAAAAAGAATTATTATGATTATGTGGGTACGGACATGCACCATGTTCGACACCTGGAAGCCTTGCATAAAATTCCACCCGCATCCTTAAAAAAGCTTCAGGATTCCGGCACCATTAAAAATCATTTGCTATAATTTCAACCATTCCTGATTTTAGTTTGTAGTACAAGCAATGAGTTTTACCATCCGGGAACTGGAATCTCTTTCTGGCATCAAGGCCCATACCATCCGGATTTGGGAGCAACGCTATAATTTCCTGAAACCTTCCCGCACTCAAACCAATATAAGGACTTACTCCAACGATGAATTGAAAACCATCCTAACCGTAGCACTGCTTAATAAATATGGATATAAAATTTCCAGGATTGACCAGATGGAACCCGAACAGCGCAGTAAAGCTGTTCTACAACTGCCCCAGGAAGATGCGGGAATGGAACATCTCGTCAATGAGATGCTCGGTTATATGATTGATTTGAAAAGTTTTGAATTTGAAAATTTACTGAACCTCGAAATCAAACGTTCAGGCCTTGAAAAAACCATCACGGGGATTATTTTTTTCTTTTTGGAAAAAGTAGGGATTCTCTGGCAGACCAGCAGAATCATTCCGGTGCAGGAACATATTGTTTCCAATATCATCAGGCAAAAAATTGTAAGCGCCATTGAAAACCTTCCATTTTCCGACAGACAGGATCCACTTTTCATTTTATTCCTGCCGGAAAATGAACACCATGAAATGGGTCTGCTTTTCGTTTATTATCTGCTGCGTAAAAAAAATATTCAGGTAATTTATCTGGGTGCCAACGTGCCTTTGAAAGACCTTGAATTCCTTCTGCAACTGAAGTCTCCAAAATATGTGTACCTCCACCTGACTTCTTTTCCCCGGCTTCATAATTTTCAAAAATACCTTGAGGGTATCAGTGACCGGGTAGGAAAGGGCAAAGTCCTTATTTCTGGTTCTATGGCCAGCCTTTACCGGAAACCGGTGCCCCGGAATGTGGTAATTTTCCAATCTTTTGAATCAGTAGTAGAGTATATCTCATCAGTATAATTTTTAATTTGTTTAAGAATTAATTTAATTGTTTAAACAAAATATTGTTTAAGTTTGCGGTCTAATCGTTAAACGCAATGAGTATACAGGAATTCAACAGCCTGGTTTTAAACAATTCTGAAGGACTAAAACCATTTGCTATAACTCTCACTCGTGATCATGAAGCTGCCAATGACCTTTGCCAGGAAACCCTCTATAAAGCTTTTGCCTACCGGGAAAAATACCAGTCAGGCACTAATATCAGGGCCTGGATGTATACGATCATGAGAAATATTTTCATCAATGAGTACAGGAGAAACGGACGAAAAAAATTAGTCATGGAAACCATCCAGCATACACAAAACCATTTTGTCCACTCTTCAGAAATCAATTTGCGGCTCAAGGAAATACATGAAGCGATACATCATTTGCCTGCCATATTCAAAACTGCCTGCCAGCTTTACCTGGAAGGTTATAAATACCACGAGATTGCATTTACTTTGAATGAACCTCTGGGAACGATCAAGAGCCGCATCCATTTCGCCAAAAAAATCTTACAAAAAAAATTGGAACGTTGAACAAAGTGGTCATCATTGGAGCTGGTTTTGCCGGACTTTCAGCGGCCGCTTTCATGGGTCAGGCCGGGTGGGAGGTGACAGTTATTGAAAAAAATGAAACAGCAGGGGGTAGGGCCAGGCAATTTAAATCTGATGGTTTCACTTTTGACATGGGTCCTAGCTGGTATTGGATGCCGGATGTCTTTGAGCGTTTTTTTGGTCAGTTTGGAAAAAAGGTAGCAGATTATTATCAACTAACCCGACTCGATCCATCCTACAGGGTTTACTGGGAAAATGAATTCGATGACATTCCAGCCGGATATGAATCACTGAAGAAGTTATTTGAAAAAAAGGAAAAGGGCAGCGGGGTGCAATTAGATCATTACCTCAGGGAAGCTTTGATCAAATACAAAATCGGGATGCAGGAGCTGGTATACCAACCTGGTTTGTCAATAACAGAGTTCCTGAACTGGAAAGTGATCAGAAATATTTTTAAACTGGAGGTTTTTACCTCCATCAAAAAGCATATCAGCCGGCATTTCAAGGATGCCCGTATCCGCCAGTTAATGGAATTTCCAGTTCTTTTTCTTGGAGCGCTCCCTCAACATACCCCTGCTCTCTACAGTTTGATGAATTACGCCGATATAATAGGTGGTACCTGGTATCCGGAAGGTGGAATGTTTTCCATTGTTGATGCCATGCATCAGCTGGCTGAATCACAGGGTGCCCGCTTCCAGTTTGGGGAAGAGGCCAAAGAGATTGTAGTGGAAAAGAACCGTGCGGTGAAAATAATCACGGCTCGAAACGAATACCAGGC
This sequence comes from Flavisolibacter sp., assembly GCA_031365785.1. GTDB lineage: Bacteria > Bacteroidota > Bacteroidia > Chitinophagales > Chitinophagaceae > Flavisolibacter. The sequence goes on from JANLYU010000332.1 coordinate 6,024, forward strand.
AGATGCAGTCATCAGTGGAGCCGATTACCAGTTTACAGAATCGAAATTATTAGCTCCTGAATTCCGCAGCTATTCTCAAAAGTACTGGGATAAAAAACTTCTGGCACCTACCTGCATCCTTTACTTTGT
>JANLYU010000340.1:0-5181 GCA_031365785.1 Flavisolibacter sp.
TTAATTTATAATTATCATTATACTATATTGTAAAATCCCGGTTGTATTAATATATCGTGATTTTTTTATCATCCCCAACTTTCACATTCTATTAATAAGCAAACAAACCATTTTCTGCATCTAATACGTAACTAAAGTAAATATCCCCGTAGCGCAGGCAAAAGTGAAAAGTGAATGGATTAAACTCATAAAACTTTTGTTATGAAACAATGTTTAATGCTGCTATGCGCAATAGCCGCTATTTCAGCCTCTGGTCAGGGAAAAACATTAGTCACAGTAGACATGATTTTACCCATGAAAGGAATGAAATCCGCCTATGAGGCGGCGTGGAAAAACCATATGAATAAATTCCATAATACGGATGACAAGCGAACCGTTTATGAAATCACCAGCGGTGCCAATATGGGTGGTTATTTTTAATTGTTGAAGGGCCTTATGCTTTCGCAGATATGGATCAGAATAAATTGAATGCGAAAGAACATGCCATGGACCTGGAAAAAAATTTGACACGATTAGGTGACAAGGATACCACCTCCATTTTCAGGTGGGTGGATACATTGAGTTATAAAGGTGATGTGGATGCCAATAAATACCAGGTAACTGCCACGCATGTGAAGTTTGGAAAGATGATGGAGTACATGACAGAAGTAGGAAAAGCCATTCTGGAAACAGAAAAATCAAACGGGCCTGTTAATTATAATACTTATACCCAGATGTTTGCAGGATCTGATCCGGTCCTTGTAACCGTAAGAAGCTTGAAAGATGGGTTTAAAGAATTGGAAGAAAATTACAATGGACGTCCTGCCACAGCATTCAAGGATGCGTATATCAGCACTTATGGACAGGCTGACTGGGAAAACCGGGTAAAACTGTTGGTTGATGATGTAGCCAGCCGGGAGGTTTATTTGATGAAAAAACGTAGCGACCTCAGCTCTCAATAATAAGTTTTATTGGGGAGGATAAAATTTTAAAACTTCAACAAAAAATTTTTGAATTTGAAGATTTGCAATATATTTACCGTGCAATCGGTTAGCTTCCCGCCTCGTTTTTAATTTTTCTGTTCGTTTTATTTAGATTTTTCTTTTATTAGTTAAGTTTTTTTAATTCAGTTGATTTATTATTTCGTCTTTGGAAGTTAATTTTTTGTAGAAGAGGGCAGGTAAAACTGCCCTTTTTTTATTCTTCCAGGCCACCGTACTTTTCTTGTGATTCTTTTGATGGCCTGCCCTATGCTAGCAATTTCATGTTTCTTATAACTTTCCTGAATGGAGGACATTCCGAAGCTTACCATTCCAGGCTGTGCAGAACAGCTCCTGTTCTTACCAGGATACTCGTAAAGAAATGATGAACGCGCACAAATTATTTTTTAAATTGTAGTTATGAAATATGGTCAATTGATTATTTTATTGATACTCCAGCTTGCCTTACCGTACTGCAGTAAAAAGAGTGGACAATCGGCTACTGGTAATGTAGCGCCTTCCAACCTGAATATAACTTTCACGGTGAGTACCGACAATAGCGGCAATGTATCTTTTGTGAGTAAGGCCGACAATGCGGTATCTTATGATTATAATTTTGGAAATGGTGTTTTCCAAACTGTGGCATCGGGTTCTATTACCTATAAATATGGAACATCCGGCACCTATTATGTAAATGTGATTGCAAAAAGCGCAGTGGGGTTAACTACAACTAAATCAGTAAGTGTTACAGTAACGGTGGTTCAAACTTTGGCATGGTCAGACGAATTTAATGAAGGAAGTGTTCCGGATCCTACCCGCTGGGGTTATGATATTGGAGGAAACGGATGGGGAAACAACGAGTTGGAGTATTATACCAACCGACCTGCTAATGCATCTATATCAAATGGCACTTTAAAGATTACCGCAATCAAGGAAAATTTCAGTGGTAGTTCTTACACTTCCGCCCGACTCATTACAAAGGATAAGTTTTCTTTCAAATACGGAAAGATTGAAGTTAGGGCTAAATTACCAGGGGGTGCAGGCACCTGGCCTGCGATCTGGATGCTGGGTAATTCCATCTCCACTGCGGGATGGCCAGCCTGTGGAGAATTGGATATTATGGAGGAAAAGGGCAGTGATCCCAATAAAATATATGGTACGCTTCATCACCCGGGTCACTCAGGAGGAAATGGAGATGGAAGTACACTTGTAATCTCCAATGCCACCACCGAATTTCATAAATACGCAGCAGATTGGACGCCTCAAACCATCAAGATATCGGTGGATGATGTTACATTTTTTACTTTTAATAATAGCAGCAGCCTTCCCTTTAATCAGAATTTTTTCATTATTCTGAACATGGCAATGGGCGGTAATTTCACGGGTAGTGTGGATCCTGCATTTACCTCTGCTGTCATGGAAGTGGATTATGTACGTGTGTATCAATGATCTCAGTAAATTTTGCCATTTAGTTACAGAATGTAACCTGTGTAGACTATAATTTCTTTTCATTATTCCTTTACTGTAGCTTTAACCATTATCAACATCCACGGTATGTCTACCCCCATTCTTACCCAAGAACAGGTAAAGGCCTTCCACCTCAACGGCTTTCTAGTCATTAAACAATTTTGCTCAGCTTCCGAAGTGGACAAATTATACCGCACCGCCTTGGAAGATCAGGCTATGAGTAAACATGCATTGGATCTCAATGACCAGACAGGAAAAAAAACAAAATTGTCTTTATGGTTTACACCGGGAGATGATGTGTTTGGATATTTAACACGTAGTGAAAAAATGGTCAATAGTGTTGCCCAACTATTGGAAAGCGAAGCTCCGGTTTGTCATTTTCATTCCAAGCTGATGCAAAAAGAACCAAAAGTTGGAGGAGCCTGGGAATGGCACCAGGATTATGGTTATTGGTATAAGAACCAATTTATGTTTCCCAACCAACTCATAAGTGTGATGGTTGCTTTAACCAATGCTTCAAAGGAAAATGGCTGCCTTCAAGTCATCAAAGGATCCCATCACCTGGGAAGAGTAAATCATGGATTTGCCGGTGAGCAGGTGGGAGCCGATATGGTAATGGTAAATAATGCATTGAAAACGATGGAACTGGTTTACGTAGAAATTCAGGCAGGGGATGCCTTGATTTTTCATAGTAATTTGCTGCATCGCTCTGAAGCCAATTTGTCTGAACATCCTCGTTGGTCACTCATATCCTGTTATTCTTCGCAGTCCAATCTGGCCTATAATGAAACTTCCTACTCATGGCATCAACCGGTGGCTGTGGTGCCCAATGAAGCCGTATTGGAATGGCAAGCGAAATCCCTGTCAGAAGCAGATTTTTTAAAAAAAGAAAATGATCCTGCTTTAAAAAAAACAGGTTGGGAAGAAGAAATTCCCATCTCCTGAAATCATATTTCCATAATATAATAGATTTTTTTTATGAAGATTGCCATGTTAGGTTCAGGGTTTATTGCCCGTTTTTATGCCAGCTCCTTACACGCTCAAAGAAGAAAAGACGCTATCTGTTCAGTTTATTCCCGCACTTTTGAAAATGCAAAACGATTTGCATCGGATTATCAGTTGTCGCATTTTACCGATGATATGGAATTGGCCATTAACCATCCCGAAGTGGAAGTGGTTTTGATTTCCTTACCCAACCATATGCATGAAGCAGCAGTAGCTGCGTGTGCAAAAGCCCGGAAACATGTATTATGCACCAAACCTTTGGGAAGAACGGCGGCGGAAGCAAAACGTATGCTGCAATGGGTAGAACAATCAGGTATTTTTGGGGGCTACCTGGAAGACTTGTGTTATACCCCAAAGTTCCTGAAATCGGTATCCGCAATCCAGGGAGGAAGTATCGGAAAAGTATTATGGGCCAAGTCAAGGGAAACGCACCCGGGACCTCATAGTGATTGGTTTTGGGAAATAGAAAAATCGGGAGGAGGAGCTATCATTGATCTGGCTTGCCATTGTGTGGAGATCAGCCGCAGTTTTATTGGTAAAAATATAAAGCCTGTAGAAGTGATGTGCTGGGCGGCCACACAGGTACATCCTATTGAAGCGGAGGACCATGCTATCGGCCTGGTGAAATATGCCAATGGAGCTATTGGTCAGTTTGAAGTAAGCTGGGCGTTCAGAGGTGGCATGGATCTCCGCGATGAAGTGATGGGAAGTGAAGGGACCATATGGATTAATAATTTTTTGCGTACCGGCTTTGAAATGTTTAGTAATGGGAAGGGGGGTTATGTTTCAGAAAAAGCAGAAGTGAGTAAAGGCTGGGTATTTCCTGTGGGAGATGAAGCTCATGAATTGGGTTACTCCAATATGTTTACAGATATGTTTGATGCCATTGAAACGCACCGCGATCCACAGGAAACATTTTATGATGGCTACATAGTGAATGCGATCCTTGATGCCGCTTTTCTTTCGGCAAAATCAAAACAATGGGAACCAGTGGTTCTGGAAGACTGGAGGGGCGATGAATTCATTTCTAAAAAGGAGAATAGGATTTCGTTTGATGAGCATTTTTATATTATCAAGGAGGAACTACTTCCCAATGGCGATAAAAAGTTGATTTTAAAAAACAAGGTTTCGCATGAAGTGGTTCAGCGGGTACTAGTGAAATGAAAGCACCTTTTGATGCAGACAACAAATTTGAACTGGTTAGTTTGCTTTTCTGGATCAACACAAGATGAAGAAAAGGATAGCAGTGCTTTCCTCACTGCCATCCTTCAAAAATATTTTTAATCCTCTTGTAGATAATGGTCAAAGATCCACTGTCCGATGTTCTTTCCTTCCTGCTCACCCGCCATACATGCTTTCCGGAAGGGATAGGGCCGTGTAAGTGGAAGGATAGATAACATTATTTCTAATACCCTTGCAGGGACCAGTGAATAGAGAAGTCATGGATACAATAAAATGACCCTATCTTCAATTTATTTCATTTTATGGATGTTGATGATGACTTTGTAAAAATAGATGGGTGAAAAAGATGATGGAGAGGCTGTTTGACTGAAGAATCGCATCAGCGATATACAGCGTCAACAAGCGATGAACTGCTTCAATGGATATTCCATGCTGTTCATCGTAAAACAGCACTGTTGGTCTAAGAGTTGATCTCTGAAACATTTCTTCTCATGTGCAATAAAAATTAGTATAATGTCATTTGAGGGTAACTCCACGTTGTTAGATTCCCCTCCAGGAGATTCTTTTG
>JANLYU010000367.1:0-3001 GCA_031365785.1 Flavisolibacter sp.
CCTTCAATAAATTGAGCAGCTTCACGGCACAGGTCAATCATACCCGCGAAGTGATCAACACATTGGAAAGCCTTTCCAATGATTTCAAAAGTGCGCAGATCTATACTATTTCTTATCCCGATTCTTTAAAAAATTTTTATAATCTGTATAAAAATGATGCTGGAAACATTGATCATGAACTTCAATTCCTGCACCACCAAGTAATCGATAACCCTCAGCAGCAAAGTTTGATCGATACTATCGATCACATGATCCATGAACAATATCCTGTTCTCATGAAAAAAAACATTGCAGAGGTAATCGCTTCCGGCGAATCATGGAGGCTGGAAAAATTATTCACCATACACAAGTATATCAATCAGGCCGTCAACAATGAACAGGTTTTACTCAAAGAGCGCACGGCATTTCTTGAAAGGTCTTCGCGGGTTTACAATATCATCACCACTGGCCTTGCAGTGGCGGCGATCGCCATGGTGATCACCACCTTTTTATCCAACCTTCTTATTTCTAAAAGACGGAAGTGGCTGGAAGGTTTCCTGGAATCCATACTCAACACGTCGCAGAATGGGATTGTAAATTATAAAACCATCCGCGACCATGGGAAGATCGTTGACTTTCGTATCGATTTTACGAACCAGGCTATTGAACCTTTACTGGGCATCAGACCCGAAGTGGTGATCGGAAAAAGACTCACAGAATTTCCATCTTTTGTGATAGAAGCCAACCTGCTTGAAAAATACATTCAGGTGGTGGAGACTGGAAAGCCTGCGCAATTCGAAACTCTGTACAAGAGTGGAAATATCAAAAGATGGCTGCTCGTCAACCTCGCTAAGCTCAACGATGGTATCACGGCCTCCTTTCACGACATTTCCCAATTGAAACATTATGAAGAAGAATTAAAAGAGAATATCAACGACCTGGAAAGATCAAATACGGAACTGGAACAATATGCATATGTAGCCAGCCATGACCTGCAGGAACCCCTTCGTAAGATCCGTTCTTTTGGAAGTTATTTACAGGATACACAAGCTAACAAACTGGATGAAAAAGGAAGGCAGCAACTGGATAAAATGATGAATTCTGCAGAGCGCATGTCTTCACTCATTAAAGACATACTTACTTTTTCGAGTTTGAAAAGGGAAGGCACGATGGAACCTACTGACCTCAACCTGGTACTCAAAACAGTGCAGCAGGACCTGGACCTTTTAATCACCCAAAAAAATGCCACCATTCATTCGGAACCACTTCCCGTCATTGAAGCAATACCGCTCCAAATGACGCAGTTGTTTTACAACATGCTGAATAATTCACTTAAATTCTCCAGCACAGAAAGGAAACCGGAGATACACCTTTTTTGCAGGAAGCTACCCCTTCATGAAAAAATCAAAGGCCTTTTGCCGCAGCTGACTTATTATGAAATAATTTTCAATGACAATGGCATTGGCTTCGGAGAAGAATACGCTGATCAGATATTTGGATTATTCAAGCGTTTGAATGATAAACAATATTATCCCGGTTCCGGTATTGGCCTGGCATTGTGTAAGAAAGTGGTAGAGAATCACCGGGGTGAGATTATCGCGCAGGGAAAGCAAGAAGAGGGCGCCTCTTTTTTGGTTTATTTGCCGGAAAGACAGGTTTAGAATAATTTTATATGTTAAGTGTTAAGTTGTAACTATTAAGTGGAAATTCGAGGCATAAAAGACACGAAGAATACTTTTTAATTTGTCCTTTCCAACACGCATCATTTATCCCTTAACACTTAACACTAAACATCCACGAATTTTCCGGCATATCGAACCAAAGCATTGCTGTCTGGCTCCATCCAGTGGATTTCCTTATCCTTCCTGAACCATGTCAATTGCCGCTTTGCATATTGAACCGTATGAATTTTTATTTGTTCAAAAGCAGCCTCCCGGGATATATCGCCACGAAAATGTGAAAACAATTCTCGGTAGCCCACAGTCTGTAAAGCGGGAAAGTGCTGGCTTTCGACCAGCGCACGTACCTCTTCCTCCAATCCATGAGATTTCATTTCCTCTACGCGTTTATTGATATGTTGGTGCAACACCTCTTTGGTCAATTGTAAACCTATTTTCACCACACTAAAATTGCGGTTTGTTTTTGTATCCTTTCTGAAAGAAAGTATTGATTGGCCTGTGGCTGTAACCACTTCTAGTGCGCGGATTAACCGGCGCGGGTTTTTTATCTCACCTGAAATAAAAAAAGAAGGATCTGCTTTGTGTACCTGGTGTTGCAGCCAGGAAATGCCTTCCTGTTTATATTTTTCATTGATGGTGTTCCGGATGTCATCAGGGATAATCGGGATTTGGTCCAGTCCCTCAGTAAATGCCTTCATGTAAAGTCCTGTGCCGCCCACCATCAGCACCACATCCTTTGTATTAAACAAAGTTGCTGTTTGCCGGATCGCATAATGTTCAAAAGTTGCGGCGGTAACAACATCATTTATGGAATGCGTGGCAATAAAATGGTGGGGTATAGTGTTCAGTTGCGCTGGTGCAGGACGTGATACGCCGATATTTAATTCTTTATAACACTGGCGGCTGTCTGCGGAAATGATTTCTGTATCAAAATGTTTTGCCAGCTCGATACCGGCAGCAGTTTTGCCGACTGCTGTCGGACCCGCTATGATGATAACAGTTTTTTGTGGCACAATTTCATGCTGGTTTATTTTCCATGCCCACACCTGCCAGGATCATAATAATTATTTCTTTCCTGGATTTGCCGGTGGTAAATCACTACTTACTATTCATCACACCACCTAACACTTAACACTCAACACATTCTTTCCGCAGGCAAATTCACCATTCATTATCTTTCAAGGATTTGCCGGAGGCAAATCATTACCTATTATTTATAACCTGCCTACGGCAGGCAGGCTCAAAACTTAACACTTAACACATTTTGTCGGCAGCAGGCTCAACACTCTCTATTAAAATTCCTCCTCTGTGCTTTCGCTCGCCGCTTCTCCCTCTACCGTGTC
>JANLYU010000388.1:0-2651 GCA_031365785.1 Flavisolibacter sp.
CAAAGATGAAGGACCGCAATTGAAAGTAACTTCCGGCAGGTGTTCTTTGAGTTGATCGGCCATGTACTGTTTCAGTTCACTGATATACAGACTGCTTTTTTCATGATCACTCATGAATTGTTCCAAAGCTTTTGCAAAACCCACAATTCCATATACATTTTCAGTACCTGCACGCATGTTTCTTTCCTGTCCGCCTCCAAAAATAAATGGCTTTATATGGACTTGTTCATTCACATATAAAATACCAATACCCTTCGGGCCATGAAATTTATGGCTGGCAGCACTGATGAAATGGACATGGACTTCATTCAGGTTCATAGGATAATGCCCCACCGTCTGCACACAATCTGAATGAAAAATGGCGGTATGTTTCCGGCACAATTCACCAACCTCTCTGATGGGAAGCAACACACCTATTTCATTGTTGGCATGCATCAGTGTCACCAGGCACTTCTTTCCGATTTTTGTATTTTCTTCCAGCTGCTGTTCCAGGTTAGCCATATCTACATGGCCCTCTTGGGTCAGCTCTACAAAGCTGGTGGAAACGCCATCGAGCCGGGCATAGTGCTCTACTGTATGAAGCACCGCATGGTGTTCTATAGGAGAAGTGATGATGTGATTGCATGCCAGGTCACGGATGGATGCAGCAATCGCAGTATTATTACTTTCAGTTCCTCCGCTGGTAAAAAAGATGGCTCCGGGACGCACCCCTAAAAGCCTGGCCACGGTTTTCCTTGCATTTTCAATAGCAAGCCTGGTCTCCCGTCCATAAGAGTACACCGATGATGGATTACCGAAATGATCAGTCAAATAGGGAAGCATAGACTCCAGCACCTCTTTATCGAGCGGTGTGGTAGCTGCATTGTCCAGATAAATTCTTTGTGACTGCAATTTCATGTTACCCAACGTGGTGGCTGTTTCAACTATTTAGTGAAACAATGATATTAATTTTATAATTGTATCCCTGAAATCAGGAGCTGCTAAGTTACACAAACAATTTTCCCGATCAGACAGTCAGGCCGTAAGAAAAATTTTGTTTTGGTTGAAATAAACATTCTGATTTCTGGGGAATAAATATCAGGTACTGTATTCCCTGATATCCTGCATCAATCGTTTTGCAATATTATTGGCAGTAGTCTCAAAACTGCTTTCAGCATAAATCCTGATGATAGGTTCCGTATTGGAGGTGCGCAGGTGCACCCAGTCGGTATCAAATTCAATTTTGAGCCCATCTTCGGTATTGGTGGGATTGTTTTTGTATTTATTCCTGATCTTTTCAAAAATGGCAGAAACATCAATGCCATTTTCCAATTCGATTTTATTTTTGGAAATAAAATATTCAGGATAATTTCCCCGAAAGGATTTCAACCCTTTTTTAAATCCTGCAAAGTGGGATAGGAATAAAGCAATGCCAATCAAAGCATCCCTTCCATAATGGAAATCAGGAACAATAATTCCTCCATTTCCTTCCCCTCCAATAACTGCATGAACGTCTTTCATCTTCTTCACCACATTTACTTCCCCAACAGGAGATGGAAAATATTCTCCGCCATTCCGCTGGGTCACTTCCTTGAGCGCTTTGGTACTGCTCATATTACTTACCGTATTTCCCAATGTCTTGCCCAGTATATAGTCCGCCACCGCTACCAGGGTATATTCTTCTCCAAACATGCTTCCGTCTTCGCACACAAAACAAAGGCGGTCCACATCCGGATCAACGGCGATCCCAAAATCCGCCTTTTGTTTTACCACTTCATTGCTCAGTGAGGTCAGGTGTTCAGGCAAGGGTTCAGGATTGTGGGCAAACTTTCCATTGACCTCCCCATTGATGACCATCACTTCTGCTACCCCCAGTTGTTGCAACAGTGAGGGTACCACTAAGGCGCCACTTGAATTGATGCAATCCACCACCACACGGTACTCTTTTTTTTCAATCGCTTTTTTATTCACCAGTGGGTAATCCAAAACAAGGTTGATGTGTTTTTGCAGGTACGTGTGATCACGGGTCACCTTACCTAATTTATCCACAATGGCAAATCCAAGTTGCTCGCTCTTAGCACGGCTGATCACCTCGGCACCCACATACGCGTCTATAAATTCTCCCTTACTGTTGAGCAGCTTCAGCGCGTTCCATTCCTTTGGGTTGTGACTGGCAGTGATAATGATACCACCGTCGGCCTTCTCCGCCTTGGTGGCAATTTCCACCGTGGGCGTGGTCGAAAGTCCAAGATCAATCACATCAACTCCAAGGCTCAGCAGGGTATTAATGACAAGGTGACTGATCATTTCGCCACTGATCCTTCCGTCCCGGCCCACCACTATTTTTGTTGGTACCGATTTATCTTCTCTCCATTCTGCAATAATATTTCCATATGCGGCCGTAAATTTTACCACATCAATAGCGGTCAGAGATTCCCCTGGTTTGCCGCCAATAGTACCCCTGATGCCCGATATACTCTTGATTAATGCCACAAAAGAAATTTAATCCCGAAAATTTTCGGGAGGCAAAAATACGGTTTTACCACCAAGGCATTTCAGTAATCACGGTAGCAGCAATTACTTTTGTATAAAATCGGTAATGTCAGAAAAAGAATGGTATCACCTGTGGTTCGACTCTCCATTTTATCACCAGCTTTATTTTGACAGAGACG
>JANLYU010000394.1:0-2269 GCA_031365785.1 Flavisolibacter sp.
GGGGTTTGCTAATGTGGAAGCGAATTGTGAAGCATAAGTCGGAAAATGACAGGTACCGATTTCGGAATTTCTCCTATGAATTGTATAATAAGCTGGAACTGGATATTAAAAATGTAAACAAGGATAAGCTGTCTAAAAATAAATTGTTACGGCCTTTTAATTTTATCCTCAATAACATGGATTCGTCGGAAGGTGTTTCGTATTTACCCGCTTATCTGGTAGAATCTATTTCCAATTATTACTACCAGAAAAGCCCCTTAAAGCGCAGAGAAGTTTTTCAGGGTACTAAAACCATGGGCCTTGGAAATGAAAGTCTGGGACAACTTACAGGAGGGATGAACCAGAATGTCAACATCTACAATAATTTCATACCCGTTTTCGATAAGCAATTTATCAGTCCGATCAGCGACAATGGAGACGCGTATTATAATTATAAAATTGCCGACACGCAATACGTTGCGGGGAAGCGCCTGATCCATTTCCTATTCATTCCAAAACGAAAGGGTCAGAATACTTTTGAGGGTGATTGCTGGATTCATGACACGACGTTCGCTGTTCAAAAAATGAATCTTCGCCTGGGTAAAGAAGCCAATGTGAATTTTGTGGACAGGATCAGCCTGATCCAGGAATACCAGTTAATCAACGACAGTACCTGGTTTTTGTCAAAGGACAAGTTTGTGGTGAACATCAACCCTGTAGGAAAAGGTAAGATCTCTTTTATTGGAAGAAAAACAACCACTTACCGGAATGTAATCGTCAACGATTCCATGGTGGTGCAGGAACTGGCGAAAAATAAAAAGCTGGAAGAAATCATTCTTCCAAAAGAAGCCACCCTGAAAGATGAGACCTACTGGACAGAAGCCCGTCATGAAGAATTGACCCGTACAGAAAAATCGATTTACAAAATGGTGGATACGCTGATCAACCTTCCAGCATTTGTGCGATACACGAGGTGGATCAATTTTGTAGCCACTGGCTACCTGCGTGTGGGTAGCTTCCTGATTGGTCCCTGGCAAAACTGGATCACAAGCAATTCGGTGGAGGGACTTCGTTTACGGTTTGACCTGGGCACCAATAGCCGTTTTAATAAACGCCTGATTTTTCATGGATACGGTGCTTACGGATTTGGAGACAGAAAGTGGAAGGGAGAAGTTGATGGAATGTACCTGCTAAATAAAAAGCCTAGAATGTTTGTGTACGGAGAATATGTAAATGATTTTGACAGGGGACAGGCCTATTTCGATGAGATCAGTTCTGATAATATTTTCTCGCTCGCGTTTCGGAAACACAATGTACCGATCAAATACCTCAGACTCCGGCAGGAGAAATTTGAGTTTTTTAAGGAATGGCATTCCGGATTTTCAGTGTTGCTTGCCTCTCAGCGCAAACAATTCAATCCTGTAAAGAATCTCCCTTCCAAAGATTTTTTTGTCAATTCCACTGGCGAAGCACTCAATACTTTTGAAGCATCCGTCAGGTTGCGCTTTGCCTACCTCGAAAATTTTCTGGAGAATACATTTTACAGGACGAGCCTCGGAAGTCCCTATCCCATCCCTGAAATAAAATACACGCGGGGTTTTTCAGGCATATTAAACAGCAGTTATCATTATCAGAAGATTTCAGTAGGGATCAGCAATTACCGGAAAATTCCGCCCTATGGCTCCATTTATTTTAATGTTTTCGGAGGAAAAACTTTTGGAACACTACCTTTTTTATTTTTGGACGTGGCGCCAGGAAATGAAATTCATTATTATAATAAGTATGCTTATAATATGATGAACAAGTTTGAGTTTATCCATGACCGTTATGCTGGTTTCAACCTCGAACATAATTTTGGAAATGGTTTGTTTCGATTCATTCCCGTGACTCGGAAATTAAAATTCAGGCAATTCTACACAGTAAAAGGTCTTTGGGGAGGGCTTTCCCAGGCAAATGCCCTCATGAATGAAAAAAGTGGTTTGAATTTTCAGTCACTCAATGGAAAGACCTACCTGGAATTGGGAACAGGCATTGATAATATATTTAAGGTGCTACGGCTTGATTTTATTTACCGCCTCCTGCCTTCCACTACTTCAAAAGTCAACAACCAGCGCTTCGGAATTTTTGGAAGTTTCCGATTTACTTTTTAAAGGCAGCGATCATGGCCCTTGCGGTTTCCCGTCCACTGACCAGTGCTCCATTGACAGTCCCGATCTCCGGACCTTGCACCAGGCCTTCACTTGCGAAGAACACGGTTTCTTTTTCAGGGGTGCTGATTATTTTTTTCGCA
>JANLYU010000399.1:0-4407 GCA_031365785.1 Flavisolibacter sp.
TTTAATAAAAATTATAATGTTTTTTCTTTTGAGCAAGCAAAAGAAAGTGATAGAAAATACAAATTAAATGTTTGTTCCATTTCATTTTACTATCCGGCAATCATTTATAATGTTCAACAATCGAACCTTTCAATTGTCATCCCGACGCAGGAGGGATCTGAGGCTGCGAGTAAGGCGGCGTTCCGATAATAATTAAACTGTAATACATTTCCTTCCTCATTCAACCATTCAATAGGTCGAACCAAAGATCCCTCCTGCGTCGGGATGACAAAGAACATGAGAGGATGACAAAGAACACGAGAGGATGACAAAGGTTCAATAGAATGTCAAGTAGATGATTATATACAAATTCATAACGAAATTTCCTTGTCTAACGATTCTCTGATTATTGTATCATCTCATATTCTCTCCGGGATGATACCTGTTTTCCATATGCTGATCAACATCATCTTTATAAAAAAACACTTCTCTCAGGGTTCCCTGGAGAAACAATGGTGTCTGGTCATTGAAATGTTTGGACGACGGGTCGAAAGATTGTCCACCCTGGTTGATGGCCCTGGCCTTGATGGTGGGTCCGAATTCTACAGCCGCAACAAAACTATTACCTGCAACCCCATATGCTTTTTTGGCGGAAGGTCCCGGATATTTTACATCAAAGGCCGGTAGGGATCCGAAGATTGAAGATGCAAAAGGGGAAGCGAAGCTTGGAGCAGCATCATCATAAATTGGTTTCAACACACCTGTATTGCGTTGGTAGCGATTGATATCGCCCCACGCTTGTTTCCAGGAACCAAATTTTTTTTGTAACACCACGATCACATCCTGCAATTTTTGCAATCGATCTAGTGGTGACATAGCATGAATAGCCTGTGAAAATAATTTAGTGTCATCAGTTTCATCGCTTCCTTCATTCAAATAGGAGGGTGGTAACACTTTAAATCCCCAATATACAGCCAGGGTGGTGGCAATGGAAGGCAGAGATGATTTCTTATCCCATGTTCGTAAGATAGCTATGGGTTCCTTTAAGGTTTGGTACAAAGGCGCATTGGGACTTAATGCATCATAGGCATGGAACAAAGGGGGAAGCAGCGTATCAAAAGCACCGAGGTATGTATCATATCCAACGGCAATCAGTTTGTCTAAAGTAAATTGATTCTCGCTACTCAGGTCTTTGATTGCTTCCAGTGAACGGAAGTTTTCTCCATCAGGCGCCATGTATAATGGATGATGATTTTGCAGGGAGTTTTTTCCAGATACGGAGAAAGGAGTAGAGTTACAGTTTTGAAGAAAACCCTGTGCAGGATTGATGGAGTGGACGATTTCGTCAAGGCTGTGAATTCCCTGCCAGTCTGAGGTTTTTGAAGTGCCATCAACAGGTTTCAGCCGGTTGTAAGGAGTATCTCTTTTGGGAATGAAGTTGCCATGCCAGTAGGCGATGTTCCCCTTGTCGTCCGCGTACATCGTGTTGGTGGAAGTATTGGAGCGAAGGTTGAGGTTGTTGATGAACGCTTCTATATTGGAAGATTTCATTCGTTGCCAGCTTTGGATCAGTCCATTTAGTGAATGGGTAACTGCCTTCATGCTCAGCCAGTCGTTATTTCTTTTTCCCATCACCGGTCCTCGTATGGTATACATTCCCAGCACCTCGGAAGAATCCATGATGTTGCCATTTTTATAATAGACTACATGACGTTTTTGGAGGGGGATATTCAGCTGGTCATCGGCCATGTACATCCATGAATTTTCTTTTTTTATTGGATGAAGGATAAAAATGTCAGCTGCATCGGCCATACTACTGGTATGAATCCAGCCACAATGTTCATTGAACCCCTGGTATACAAAAAATTGTCCCCACGTAACTGCACCATAAGCATTAAGTCCGGATTCACTCACCACGTGTGCTTCCATCCGGTAGTGATAGGAAACGTGAGGGTTGATATAAAGCAGCGCGTGTTTGGAAATGGTTTTAAAAGGTGCCACTGCAAAACCATTGGAACCCGTGGGCACATTGAAAGTAGTAGTCGGCGTGCTATCGTAAGGCATTGGATACATCCTTTGTTTGTCCTGCAGGGTCAATCCATCTGTCTGAAGTGCCACAAAAGCACCATCGGTGAACAGCAGTGGGTACCAGGGTTGAAAGTGGAGCAACAGTTGGGCTTTTCCAGGGTGTTGCTGAAGATAATAATTCACGCCATCGGCAAAGGCAGTGCAAAGGGTTTTCAGCCATTGAGGTGCTTTCTGATAATCCTGTATGGCTCCTGTAGTATCGTAGAGCATTCTTGAGGAAAGGTCATCATAGAGTTTAGCGGGTCCGTCAACTTCCGAAAGGCGGCCGAGTTTAGCGAGGTAGGCGCGTTCGACCCGTTCAAAATTTTCTTCACATTCCGTATACATCAAACCGAATACGGCATCGGCATCTGTTTTGCCATAGATATGGGGAATGCCCCAGGTATCCTTAATGATCGTTACCCTGGACGCTTGTTGTTCATATGGATTGACGAAGGCATTATTTTTTTTGGGAGCGGAACAAGAAATAGTTATGAAGCTAATGAACCAAAAGACTTTCCTCATGTAGGTGATTGAACTTCTAAGGTAAGGAAAGGAGAGGTGCTAGATGGTAAGCTTATTGACATCATTGTGAATGATTTATTTTTCGTTTCAAACTGACATTGAACTATACTCAGATATTTTATTACGACAGAGTATTTAAATTATTTTCATAAATACTTAATTTTTGTGAGATTTAAATAAAAATGAAAAAAGCCAAGGATGTTGACGAATACATTTTGGATTATCCCCATGACATCCAAAAACTGCTGCATCAGCTTCGTACAACCATTAAAAAAGCGGTACCAAAAGCAGAAGAGGTGATTAGTTACGGAATGCCCGCCTATAAGTTACAACGTGTGCTGGTGTATTTTGCAGGTTGTAAAAATCATATTGGTTTTTATCCAACGCCCTCTGCCATCCAGGCATTCAAAAAAGAACTTTCTACATTTAAAATGTCGAAAGGGTCTGTCCATTTTCCGCTTGACAAACCGTTGCCCTTGTCACTGATCGCTAACATGGTGAAGTTTAGGGCACAGGAAGATGCCTTAGAATCAAAAAATAAAAAATAATTGTAGTAAGAATATTATTGAACTATTTATCCCACCTTAATTTCATCCCGACGATCTTTTTTTTTGTCATACTACTTTTAGTTGTCATCCCGACGATTTTTTTCTTTGTCATATTACTTTTTGTTGTCATCCCGACGAAGGAGGGATCTGAGGCTAAGACTAAGGCGGCTTTCCGATAATAATTAGGATGCACGACCTATCCATTTTCATGCAGCCTTGTAATAGGTCGAACCCATGATCCCTCCTTCGTCGGGATGACAAGTTGATAATTGTATGATGAAATCATAATGCAATTTCCTTATCCGACGGGTCTCCAGATGATGTTTAATAAAATTATATTTTCAGTTGGTAAGGGACCCGTTGGTAATTCTAATCGATTTTTTCAATGCTACTTTTTCTCTTGAAAGATAAAGTAGCATTGAAAGTTCAATGACGGGCAAATGCTCCGCAGCCCGTCAGGGCTAGTTCACAACAGGCATTTATTCCTGGTTGCAGATATGCACTATGAAAACAATCTTTATGCGAATATAATTACAGAAACTTTAAATATGAGCAATAAAAACCGGTAGGGAATGTTCTTTAATTAATTCAATAAGAAAGCTTTTTTTGAATAATTCTGAAATACCGGATCGACCGAATGAACCGCTCACAATAATCGAATTTTTGAGCCGTGGAAACCAATCACTAATATCATTTTTGATTTTAGAAGTTATCTTTTTTGTAATTGTGAAATTTGGAAAATGCCTGGCTGTTAACTCTTCAATTAGTACCTGGTCGGGGATATTGTGTCTATCATCTCCCGCATATACTAAAGTGGTTTTAAGATGGCACAATTCAGGAAATAAATTGGAAAACTGCTTGATGGCAAAAACTGAAGAGGCAGATCCATCATACGCTAAAATAATATGAGAGGGGAAGTCGAATTTTTCAGGAACAATTATTACAGGGCATTCCGTTGTATGCAACGCATCCTTCATATATTCGTCAGAGCCATTGGTAAGTCCACTTGTATAAAAAGTTTCACTTCCAATAACCATCAAATCTGCAAAACGGGTTTCTTTTGTTAACTGGGGTATAGATGAACCATAAAGATCTTTATGCACCCTATATTCAATAAAATTTTTTTGACATAAAAGTGCAAATTGTTCAACATTACTTTCCACTTCTTCTTCTTCATAACCTTCCATCATGGGTAAATAAACCGGAGCTGCAAATGCAGTAGGAAAGAAAAAATATCTAGCATAATCTACTTCCGGTAAAAAAACTCCTGTAAGTAAAATAGGCTGCA
>JANLYU010000433.1:0-2883 GCA_031365785.1 Flavisolibacter sp.
CTAATTCAGCAGCACTTCCAACTAGTGCACGGGATATCCCAATGCCGAAAAGGGCATCTACAATAATATCCTGATCATGAATGATGGGAAATTCCATATTGGTTTGGATCAACTGATGGTGTAGTGCCGGAATTTCTTGAAGCCTTCGCAAGTTCTTTTCAAAATCTTCAGATCCAGATTTCTCTGATTCCAATATATATACCGAAACCCTATACCCATTTATACTAAGCAACCTTGCTACTGCCAAACCATCCCCGCCATTATTTCCCTTTCCACAGAAGATAACAAAAGCTCGGTTTTCCCAATTTTGTTTTTTAATCCAGGTAACACAGCCATTGGCTGCACGTTCCATCAGTTCAACCGGAGTAATGGGTTCATGTTGAATGGTATATTTTTCCCATTCTTTTATTTGGGGTGCAGTCAGTATGTACACTGATTTTGATTAATCTTCACCAGGATCATCGTTCTTTCCATTATATGCACCAAACAAGTTATACATCTTCTTTGAGATCCTGTAAACACCCATGTTCATTTTATTACCTGTCATGATAATCGTAACCTGTTCGTCGGTAAGCCGCGCAAATGCAGAATTGAAGCCATGCCACCTACCGTTGTGAAAAATCACTTTTTTATGATTGGGGAGCATCAGCAAATGCCAACCAAGTCCATAATTTTTAATTCCAGGTTTTTCATTACTGTAGGGAGTAAAAGCAGAATCCTGCATTTGTTGGTTGATGATTTTCCCTTCATAAAGTGCCTGGTCCCACTTCAGTAAATCCCTGGTAGTGGAATAAATATTTTTATCACCGTACGGACCATCGGAAAAGTCGGGGAGCCAGACGGCGCCATTGGCTTTATAAGAATAATTGACATGGGCGGAATCCAATTGTGTTTTCACAAAAGTATGGTCCATGTGTAAAGGCGTGAAGATGCTGTCCTTCATATACTTGGGATAGGGAAAACCGCTTACCTTTTCAATGATCAATGCCAGCAAGACATAATTGGTATTACAATAGTTAAAATGCTTTCCGGGAATAAATGCCCTGGTGGGCTGCCAGGTCATGAGCGTATTCAAAACATCAAGATTAGTAGCCGCTACTCTTCTGTTCCACCCCATTTTTTCCATATAATATAGATAGTTGGGTAAACCGCTGCGGTGACTTAAAAGCATTTTGACCGTTACCGGATAAGGAAACCCTGGAAAAAATTTAGAAACAGAATCATCTAAACCCATTTTTTTATCCTGAATGAGTTTTAAAATGGCAGCAGCAGTCAGTGTTTTACCGGTAGATGCAATTTGTAGTGAGGTTTCTGAATTCATAGAATCCTTCGTTTTCCGGTTACTGAAACCAGAATAACGTTCATACACCACCACTCCATTTTTGGCAACAAGAATTCCACCATTGAAATTATTTTCGGAGAGGTTATGCGCAATAAAATCACTTACCAGATGATGATATTTATCATATTCCGCAGGGTCAAGTGTAGGAGCAGGCATCACACTCACCAAAGAATCAACAGAATTTTTTTTCACCTTTTTGGGAGTAGAATGGCAACTCCATAGAAATAGGAGTGCAGAGATGATCAAATAGAAAGTTTTCAAATCAAAAAATTTTTCAAATGAAATTGGTAATCCGGTAAAATTATTAGAAATCATTGTACAAAAACAAATCCAATTTTATTTCGGTGTGCCGCAGCAGTATTATTTCTGGATATTTGTACTATGGAGACAGCTAAAACAAGTTATCCCAGGGAAAAGATCAAGGTTTTATTATTGGAAAACATCAGTGAGATTACGGTCAAAAATTTCAACAGATCAGGGTATCAGCAGGTGCAAAAACTCACCAAGGCATTGCCAGAAAATGAATTGATCGATGCGATCCGCAATGTTCATATTCTTGGCATCCGCTCTAAAACCCAGGTAACGCCGGCTGTCATTCAAGCCGCACAAAAGTTACAGGCAATTGGTTGTTTTTGCATTGGAGTGAACCAGGTGCAATTAGAAGCAGCCACCGATGCAGGCATTGCCGTATTTAATGCGCCATATTCCAATACACGTTCTGTTGCAGAGCTTGTAATTGGAGCAGCCATCATGCTCATACGCAGGATTCCGGATAAAAGTAGTGCCGCTCATAAAGGGATTTGGCTGAAAGAGTCCAGCGGAAGTTTCGAGCTGAGAGGAAAAACATTAGGCATCATCGGATATGGTAATATTGGTTCTCAGGTAAGTGTGCTGGCCGAATCTTTGGGAATGAAAGTGATATTCTATGATATAGAAACCAAATTGCCATTGGGAAACGCTTCAGATATGCGGACTCTAAAAGATGTTTTAAACCATTCAGATGTAGTAACGCTGCATATTCCGGAAAATCCCCAAACAAAAAATTTAATCAGTAAAAACACCCTCAAATTTTTTAAAAAAGGAGCGATTTTAATCAATTATGCAAGGGGACAGGTGGTAGACCTCCCCGCATTGAGCAAATGGATAGAAGAAGGGAAAATAGGAGGAGCGGCGATCGATGTATTTCCGGTTGAACCTGAAAAAAACGGAGATGCATTTCAAACTCCATTACAAGGGGTATCAAATGTTATTCTTACCCCACACATTGGTGGATCCACAGAAGAAGCTCAACAAAATATAGGAGAAGATGTCAGCGCCAAGCTTTTGAGCTACCTGGAAAAGGGAATCACGCTGGGTTCTCATACTGTGCCAGCCTTGTCACTACCTCCTCAGGAAGGATCTCACCGTATTTTACATATTCATAAAAATGTTCCAGGCGTTTTGGGAAATATTAACGGACAATTGTCGAAACACAAAATCAATATCGTAGGACAATACCTTAAAACAAATGAAAGGATAGGATATGTGGTAGTTGATGTGGA
>JANLYU010000443.1:0-6268 GCA_031365785.1 Flavisolibacter sp.
TTAATAAAGTGCTATCCATATCATTCAGCCTGTCATAAATATTTTCTTTGGCCACCAGCGTCTTGTTATGAAAAAATTCATTGATACTATCGCGGTTGAATGTCCAGGATAATATCATTCCGATGATTAACAGAATGGGTAAAATAAATTTGGAATTGATATAGGGTACTTTGAATTTACTTACGGGTCTGTCTGCCTGTTTTTGCAACACCAGAATACCTCCGCAGACCAGCACAAAAGCAAAGAGGGTTCCTATGCTCGTCAGTGCAAGCACAACACTCAGGTTCAAAAACAAAGCGGGGATGGCCACCACCAAACCAGTTAGTATCGTGGAAAAAGATGGAGTGCCGTATTTTGGATGTATGCGTGAAAATATTTTGGGAAGAAGTCCATCGCGGCTCATACTCATCCATATCCTTGGCTGACCTAATTGAAAAACAAGCAAAACACTTGCGGTAGCAATAATGGCGCTCACTGCTACTATACCAGAGATGAATTTCAAGCCTCTTGCATCAAAAACCATGGCTAGCGGATCACCCACATTCAATTTGGTATAACTGATCATACCCGTAAGCACAAGCGCTATCAGCACGTAAAGGACAGTACAAATAATCAGTGAATAGATCATTCCTCTGGGTAAATCCCGCTGGGGGTCTTTACATTCCTCTGCGGTGGTGGATATGGCATCAAACCCTATATATGCAAAAAACACAGCCGACACGCCCTTTAGGATTCCTCCCAGCCCAGTTGGAGTAAAGGGTGTCCAGTTGTCCGGATTGGAATAATAGGCACCCAGAACTATAACAAAAAAAATAACCACCAGTTTTAAAGCAACCATCAAATTACCGGCTGTTCTTGATTCCTTGATCCCAACAAAAACTACCGCGGTGATGATCAAAACAATCATCAATGCAGGTACGTCCATAATAGTATGTATTCCAAAAAGTATGGGGGCCTGTGACCAGGCCTGGTATTCTGTCAGTAGCGAATAATCAATGTCTTTGAGTAGAGTGCCCTTTGAAACCAATTCATTTACCTGCTGAAAGCCTGCGTGTGCAGTTACCTGATCCATAGTGAGCCAGTCGGGTATATGCAAACCTGCCTTATCCATCAGGTGTGTAAAATAATCGCTCCAGGAAATAGCCACTGCTATATTCCCTATGGCATATTCCATCAACAGGTCCCATCCTATGATCCAGGCGAATATTTCACCAAAAGCAACATAAGAATAGGTATAGGCACTACCTGATACAGGCACAGTAGAAGCAAATTCTGCATAACATAAGGCCGCAAAACCGCAAGCGATGGAAGTAAAAATGTACAGAAAGACTACACCCGGTCCACCATCATAAGAAGCCTTTCCAATACTACTGAATATGCCTGCACCAATAACTGCTGCAATGCCAAGCGCAGTGAGATCTTTTACACCCAGCACTTTTTTCAAGGAGCCTCCATGACCATCGTTCAACCCCAGTTCAGCATCCCGTAAAATGTTATGAATAGATTTTTTCCTGAATAATTGATTGGCCATCCATCCTTCTTTTAAATACCAAAATAGAATAAATTATTTACGTGGGCAGAAGCCTGGAACATATCCATGGATACAGCACTTTAAAACTGCCGATTAGTAAGAAAACCTGCCAACTGCTTCAGAGGCTCCTTGCGATGCGACAAAACTGCTACGTCATCAAGGTGCGCTACAGCCTCCTGGAAATACTGTTCTTTTAATTCATTGGCCCAATCATCCACTTTGCAGGCCCTGAATATAGCAAGAACGCGTTCCAACTTATGCGCCTCATTAACTTCCATTAATTGTTTCAATTCAAGTTGTTGTTCATTTGTACCTGTTTCCATGGCATGAATCAAAAGGAATGTTTTTTTATTTGACATGATATCACCTCCTGGCTGCTTACCAAATTTTGTGGGGTCGCCAAATGCATCGAGGTAATCGTCCTGCACCTGAAAAGCCAATCCCAGTTTGCGCCCGAATTCATAAAGGAGGTTTTGGTTTCTTTCTCCGGCACCGCCTAATATAGCCCCCATTTTAAGACTGGCAGCGAGAAGTACCGATGTCTTCAGACTGATCATATGGAGGTAGTGTTTGAAAGGCACCACGGGATTTTTTTCAAAATCCATATCCAGTTGCTGGCCTTCACATACTTCCCTGGCCGTTTTATTAAAAAGGTGCAGGATAGGATGTAAAACTTTCCCGGATATTTCATTGAGGTAATCATAGGCGGCCACCAGCATAACGTCACCCGCAAGCAGTGCCGTATTCACTCCAAATTTTTCATGAACAGTGGCCATTCCCCTGCGAAGAGGTGCCTTATCCATAATGTCGTCATGTATGAGTGTAAAATTGTGAAAAAGTTCAATGGCATTGGCAACTGGCCAGGCGCCCTTGTTGATGTCGTCGAAAAGTTCATTGGCCAGCAGGCAAAGTATGGGGCGAATCCTTTTTCCTCCCAACTGCAAAAAATAACGGTTGGGGTCATACAGGCTGACAGGCTCTGAGGGGAAATGAGCAGCTTCAAACTGGGCATTGAATTGTTGGGATAACTGTTCGAAGGAATGCATGATCATGAAATATTTCTATAGGCCTGTTTTATATCTCTGTCTGGCCAACCCGTAATACCGGGCAATTGCGGAATAAGCAGCTCATTCTGTTTTTTTCTTTTTCTTTTTCAATTTTGATTTCATCAGTTCCAGGTCCTCATCTTCGGGTGTGGTACTGAGTACCCATTCATAATCCAATTGCCGTTTGATTTGATTGGCAGCCACTACTTTGATGGTTAACTTATCTCCCATCCTGAATTTACGGGCGCTGCGCATGCCAACCAAAGCGTATTCTGTATCTACCAGTCGGAATTCATCATATTCCATCAAACTATTGATGGATACAAGGCCTTCACATTTATGTTCTACCGTTTCCACCCAGAATCCAAATGCAGACACCCCGCTGATCACTCCTTCAAATTCTTCTCCGATCAACTCTTTCATATACTCCACCTGTTTGTATTTATTGGAGGCTCTTTCTGCATCCATGGCAGCCCTTTCCCTTTCACTGGAATGCTTGCATTTCTGATCCATTTTTTTATCCGGCTTGATATCCTTTTCCAACACTTCTTCAAGAACCCGGTGCACCATGACGTCAGGATACCTTCTTATGGGTGATGTAAAATGACAGTAGTGCTCAAACCCCAAACCATAATGTCCTATATTCTCTGTTGTATAAATGGCCTTAGCCATGGTTCGGATGCCTAATTGTTCCAGTACATGTTGTTCCGGTTTACCCTGCACGTCACGCAACATGACATTAAAGGAAGCGGCAATTTTTTCAGGTGATGAAGTATCGAACTTATGCCCGAATTTTCTGGCAAAAGCCATGAAGGGTAGCATTTTTTCTTCCGATGGAAGGTCATGCACCCGGTAAGGAAAAGGAACAGGTTTCTTATTGACTTCTACCTTTCCCACACATTCCGCCACATGCTGATTGGCCAGCAGCATAAATTCTTCAATCAGCTGGTGGGATTCTTTACTCTCTTTGACGACAATACCTATTGGCTTTCCTTTTTCATCTAATTTAAACCGAACCTCCTGACTTGAAAAGTTAATAGCGCCTGCATCAAATCTTTTTTTGCGAAGTTTCTGGGCAATACTATTCAGCAAAAGGATTTCATCCATATACAACCCATCTTCCTTTTCAATGATTTGTTGAACTTCCTCATAAGAAAACCGGTGATTGGAATGAATGATTGTTTTGCCTAACCAGTATTCCTTCACTTGTCCTTTAGGTGTCATCTGGAACAGGGCTGAAAATGTAAGCTTGTCTTCATGGGGCCTAAGGGAGCAAAGAACATTTGATATCTGCTCGGGAAGCATAGGATTCACCCGGTCAGGGAGGTAAACCGACGTGGCCCTTGTATACGCTTCTTTATCCAGCGCGGTTTCGGGTTTTACATAATGACTGACGTCTGCAATATGAACTCCTATTTCATAGTTGCCATTCTTCAGAACGCGGATGGATAGCGCATCATCAAAATCCTTGGCATCAACAGGGTCTATGGTAAATGTCAGAATGCCTCTGAAATCACGCCTGTCCTTTATGTCACTATCTGAAATAATCTCAGGTATCCTTGCTGTTTCTTCTAACACTTCATCAGGAAATTGTAATGGGAAACCATTTTCCAAGAGGATTTCTTTCATCGCCACATCATTCATGTCTTCCGAATTCAACACATTCACTACTTCACCCACAGGTCTTTTCTTACTGTCTTTTTCCCATTCCCTTATACGGACCACTACCCTGTCGTTATCTTGAGCGCCATTGAAAGCGGCCTGCGGAATGAAAATATCAGGGATCTTCTTGTCGCTTTCGGAAACAAAAAAGGCAAATCCTTTATTCATTTGAAGTCTTCCTACAAAATCCATTTGTTTCCTTTCCAGAACGTCAATCACCACTCCCTGCATCCTTTTGCTGCCCTGCCGCTCAGGGTTCACTTCCACTTTTACTGTATCGCCGTGTAAAGCGGTATTAAAATCATTAGGCCTTACCAGGATATCAGTCTCGAGGTCCGGGACTACCACAAAGCCCATTCCCGACCTGGTGATCTCTATCACTCCTTTGTATTCGTCAAAATCACGCTGTCTTTTCTTACCAGGCTTCTTTGAATTTTTTCGTCCCATTGTATTAAGAAGGTTGTTTGAAATTTTGAATGAATGTAATCACTTCTTCATTGAAAGCCATTTCCTGATGAAAGAGGAACTTGTGTTCTATTGGAAGTACATACAAAGGCATGCCTTTAATTTCATGGTCAAATTTCAATAGACGCATGGCATCTTTTTCAGTGGTCAGGATAACCTTTTTTGGTGCCTGTATGCCTTCAAATCTATCCAGGATATCTTTCCAGTCATCAATTGAAAATATATGATGGTCATTGAAATGCATCATATAATAAGTTTGAACCCTTTCCTCCAGGAAATTCTTCAGTGGCCTGGGGTTAGCGATGCCGGTGATCAGCAACACCTCTGTATGTTCTTCCAAAAAGTAAAATCCATGATGGGTGATATGGTACGGTGTTCCATAAGAAATACAGGTAAAATATACCTGCTGATGGGCCAGGGGCATGATCTCCTCAATAATATTTTTCCTTTCAACCTCTGTGATGTTTTTACTGCACTTTGTTATAATGATGATGTGCGCCCGCTCATAACTACTTCTAAGGTCACGAAGGTCGCCGGTAGGAAGAAAAAAGTCTCTGGTAAAAAGATTTCCATGTTCGGTTAATAAAATATTCATGCCTGGAATAATGGCGCGATGCTGAAAGGCATCATCGAGAACTATGACTTGTGTTTCTGGACGGTCGTGCAACAATTGGGGAATGGCTACCATTCGCTCTTCACCAACCGCTACCGGGACATCGGGAAATTTTTTATGAAATTGCATAGGTTCATCGCCAATATCAAGTGCGGTAGTTTGATCAGACGCCAGTGCATACCCTCTTGTTTTTCTTTTATAACCCCTGCTTAATGTAGCCACTTTGTACTGGTTCCTGAGATGCAGAACCAGGTATTCCACCATTGGCGATTTGCCGGTTCCTCCCACAGATAAATTTCCTACACATATCAATGGTAAACCAAAAGAAGTTGACTTTAGAATTTGTTTGTCGTACAACCAGTTGCGCACCAAAATAATGAACCAAAACAAAACAGCAACAGGGAGCAGTAAAACCCGAAATGATTTCAAAAACCAATTAGAAAACATATGTCCTTTGCGGTGTGATACAAAAATTTAAAGGTACATCAAAATCACTGGCGTCATCGATGGAATCAACCGGGTCAAAATAAGAAAATCCAATGCGGATACAGTCTTCACGGCATTTTTTTAGATACCGGTCGTAATAACCTTTACCATAGCCTACCCTATTCCCTTTCAAATCAAAAGAGAGCAGTGGGAGAATAACAAGGTCAATATCTGAAGGTGCTGCAATTGTATGATCCAGTGGCTCCATGATTTCATGTTTTCCGGCTTCGAAAATACTGTCTGCTGAACATAGTACTGCTTCCATGGAAACTTCACTTAAAATCATACGTGGGTAACAAAGGTGCAGATTAGGATTTTTGAAATGCAGGTAATCAGTCATGAGAAAAGTGTCTACTTCATTATTTTCCAACATGGGATAAAAACTAAGGACAACCTTTAGAAACGGAAGTTGAAGAGTTTGAAATTGTATCAATAAAAGGTCATCCCATTTAGATTTATCCATCA
>JANLYU010000459.1:0-11208 GCA_031365785.1 Flavisolibacter sp.
TACGAACATTCAATGGAGTAAAATAAGCGGCAAGTTGCAATATTTCATCAGTAATGATATTGTTTCCAATACCTATGATCCGAATGACCTGGGTTACCTCCAGTCACCAAATCATGTAAATTATAACGGAGGGATCAGCTACAACCAGTTTACCCCTACAGAACGTTTTGTTACTTACCGTTATTCGCTTGGTATCAGTACTCAATATCTTTATAAACCATACCGGTTTTCGGAAGTAGAGGTAAATGGATCTGCATTTTGGGTGTTTAAAAATTTCTGGGATGTGACTTTGAAGATTAATTCCTATCCATTGAAACAAAATGATTTTTTTGAACTAAGAACACCGGGTAAGTTTTTGATCCGACCTGCTGAAGTCACTATTGGCATAGATGGAAGCACCGATAGCCGCAAAAAATTATTTTTCAATTATGAATTGAATGATGGCATCAGGGCGGCAGCTGACAATGGTTATAATCATTTCCTGATCGGTTTGCGGTACCGGTTCAGCAATAAGTTCACGATGAATGGCACTTACCTGCGTCAATATGAAAATAACCAAAGAGGTTTTTCATTTCTCCGGGAAACTAATGGCGACCCAATTGTCGGATACAGAAATTTTACTGAATCAGCGGGCATACTTGCTGCTATTTATAATTTCAATTCCAGAATGAACCTGACCATGCGCGGGAGACATTATTGGAATAAGGTTCATTATAATAGCTTTTACAACGTGGATGGGAAAGGCGATCTTTCTGCCAAGCCTTCTTCCTTCAGACCTCCCATCAATGAAAATTTCAACACTTTTAATCTCGATGCATTTTTTACATGGGATTTCAGACTGGGCAGCAGAGTTATTGTAGGATGGAAGAACTGGCTGGGTGATTCCTATGCAGTGGATGGATTTTTATACCGGAATTACAATGAAAATCTCCGTCGAACCTTTCAATATTCACATGGCAATGAATTTACGGTGAAGTTGATTTACTTCCTCGACTACAACCAGCTGAGAAGAAAAAAATCATTGCATCCTCACTAACTGGTTTTCTACAATAGCAAAAACATTTTCTTTTGGTTTTGCTTCGATCAATGCTACGCCTGTGAAGCGGCTGAAAGCGGGAAGCACGCAATGATAGTTTCCAAAGTAAAAACAAGGGAGCCGGAGACTTTGTTTTCCTAATCCATGTAAGATAATTCCCGGGTGAATATGACCGCAAAAAGTATAGACATCGGTCCTTTCTTCGCAGTGTTCGTGCAGGAACAAAAATGGTCCCAGTTTCATTTCTTTTTCAATTACGGTGATGCCAGTATCCTCATACCAGGCAGTTTTCAGAATGTCGTGGTTGCCTCTGACTAAAATAATTTCAACTTCGGCAAAATCATTCCTCCACTTTTGAAACAGCTCTAACTCCTTATTGGAATGACTATGAAAAAAATCTCCGACCACGATCAGTTGGCGGGGCTTGAAATACAATATTAAATCTAATAACCGTTGGAGGTCTTCTTTATAAATTGAAGAAGGAACGGCAATGCCCGACTTCCTGAAATGACCAGTTTTGCCAAAGTGAAGATCAGATACGATCAACGCGTTTTGTTGTTCCCACCATATACACCGCTGGGCACTCAGCCATAGATGTTGTTCCTGAATTTTATGAAGTAGGGGTGCCTGCATCAGTGTGCAAATGTAAGTCGCCACTGGTGAGGTTCTTGTATCAAGTGTAGTATTTGTAAACATACCACCTGCTGGTTTAGTTTCAGCCCGGAAAAATCCAATAAAATGTTTTTATGGATGGTGTTAGTTGTTATCCATTCCAGCTTCTGAACTGAAATAACGACAATCTACCGATCGAGTTGCTGTTGCATTCTTTTTACCCGGTCTTCCAGTTTTTCTGAAGTAAGGTTTTCCCGTAAGCTGTCTACTTTGATCGGAAAGCAAAATGGAGTGAGCCTAAGTGGAAATGTGATTACTATTCTGGAATGCCGGATCCTGTGGAGCATACCCCGGAGCCTGACCTCTTCCATCTGCTGGTCAAAAACTTCCTGATAGGCCTGCCTCACCAAAACATTGTCGGGTTCATATTCGCTGAAAACATTGAACAGCAAACCTGCCGATGCCTGAAGATGCCGGGTTTTTTTATGTTCGCCCGGGTAACCCTGAAAGATCAGACCTCCGATGACGGCAATATCCCTGAATTTTCTTTTAGCCATTTCAGTAGCATTCACACTGCGTTGAATGTCTGCCAGAAGGTTATCGGGAGAAAAAAGTTCATATACATTACTGTCGTCAACAGGTATGGGTTGATCGCTCAACAATTCAAATCCGTAATCATTCATGGCAATGGAAAAGGTGATGGGAGTAATCCGGCTGATGCGATAAGCCAGCAAAGCGGCCATGGCTTCGTGAACCAGTCTGCCTTCAAATGGATAAACAAAAAGATGAAATCCATCTCTAGTTTCAATTTGTTCTATCAGTAACTCGTTAGCTCTGGGAACATGGGAAAGCTCCTGTTGCAATTGAAACAGCGGCTGCAATGCGGTAATCTCTGGAGGAAGATGGTTGGTGAATAAAGAAGGAGGTTCCCCTTTTCGCCTCAAAGAATCCTGGCTGCCCACAAGAAGGGATGCTTTTTCAAATTGTTCGCGCAGCATTTTACCTAAACTGGCAGACAACGGTAGTCTTCCACCCAACCAACTGGGAACGATCGATTTTTTTACATTTGATTTTTTAACAATGACCGTCATGTCCTTGATCATAACCAGCTCCAGTTGTTTTCCGGCAAGGGTAAAACTGTCACCGGGTTCAAGGCGTGATATAAACCATTCTTCAATGATACCGATATAACCGCCCGTCATGAATTTGACTTTTAACATGGCGTCACTGACAATAGTTCCAATGTGCAGCCGGTGCCGCATGGCGATCCGCCTGCCAGTGATGCGATACACTCCCTGGTCCACTTCTACTTTTTTAAATTCATCATATTGCTGAAGTGCTTTTCCTCCGGAAGTGATGAAATAAAGCAGGGACTGCCATTCATCTTCATTAAGTTCCTTATAGCAATAGGTAGCCTTCACTTCCTTCCAAATATGATCAGGTACGAATCCATCTGAAACCGCCAACGTGCCTAAGTACTGAATCAGTACATCATAACACAGAATCATGGGTTCCCTGCTTTCAATAAATTCCGCATCAATAGCTGCTTTCAAAGCAGCAGCTTCCATCAGTTCCAGTGAATGCGTAGGGAGAAAATATATTTTACTGGTAGCATCCGGATTATGCCCGCTTCTTCCTGCACGTTGTAGAAATCGGGCAACACCTTTGGGTGATCCCACCTGAATAACGGTTTCCACCGGGCGGAAGTCTACACCCAGGTCAAGGCTGGCTGTGCACACCACTGCTTTTAATTTTCCTTCGTGGAGTGCTTCTTCCACCCAGGTTCTTAATTCCCTTTCAATGCTGCCATGGTGCAGTGCAATGACACCTGATAATTCTGGAGCAATACGTAAGAGAGCCTGGTACCATTGTTCACTCATCCCACGAGTATTGATAAAGATCAGTGTGGTTTTACTATTCTGTAAAATGGGAAGTACCTTTTCTGCCAGCTTGATTCCAAGGTGTCCGGCCCAGGGATATTTTTCAATTTCATCCGGAATGACCGAAAGCACCTCTATATTTTTTTTTAAGGCAGCCCGCACAATTACAGCATCGCTTGTCGACTGACCCAATAACTGTAGGGGTGATACCAACACTTCCATGGCTTGCCTCAGGTTACCTATTGTTGCAGATATACCCCAAAGACAAAGTGGTCGGCTCTGAGGTGTTGGATGGGAGCCTGTAGAGTGTTCCCTGTTGCCTGCTGCTAACCCGGCCACCCTGCTGAGCGCCAGTTCCACCTGCACGCCCCTTTTACCTCCTATGAGTTCATGCCATTCATCCACAGCAATGATGCGGAGGGATTCAAACACTTTAGGGTAGTCTCGTTGAGCTAATAAAAGATGAAAGCTTTCAGGTGTAATGATCAGCACCTCGGGCATTTGCCTTTTTTGTTTCTGCCTGTCGGTCATGGAAGTATCACCATTGCGGATTCCAATTTTCCATGACATGCCCAGTCCCTGGATCACTTCTTCCATGGCGCGTCCTATATCTTTGGCCAATGCGCGCAGGGGTGTGATCCAGATGAGTTGCAATCCATTTTTTGATTTTGTAGAATAGTTTTTCGGATGTTCATTGATGAACTGGATGAGGCTTCCCAGAAAGACAGAAAATGTTTTACCGGTACCAGTAGGTGCATTCACCAGGCCACTTTTTTCATGCAAAATATGCCTCCACGTTTCTTCCTGATAGCTGAAAGGCTGGTAGCCTTTTGAGCCCAGCCATTTCCTCACCAACTCATAACCGATCGTCTCCTCCAGTTTCAATACTATAACGTTTTCAAATACTCTATCACTGCTTTTCTTTCTGCTTCTGTCAAAACATCCCCAAAGTAATGACCATAATTTCCATAGCCAGGAAGTTTTGTATTGTAAGTGGAAGTGTTAGCCTGTACATTTTCCGAATTATATTTCCACCCTACATTATTGAAATCATATTGAGGCTGATTGAAATCTCTTGACCATAATGCCGGACGCAGACTGCTGTTGAGTAGTGTCTCCAGGGTAGGCACTGAACCATTATGAAGATAAGGTGCACTGCACCAGATCCCGTCGAGTGGCGGCGCCATATAGCCAGCGAAAGGCACCAGCTGTGCGGGATGATTCCCCTGAGTGAACCAGCTTTTATTGAACCATTCGATGAACTGTGGATTTGAGTAATTGCTTTTGTACAAAAAGGAATCTGTCTGGATAAGGGAAGCAGGAATCAGTAAATTGGGATAGGTTTCAGGTGTACCATAGGTACCGTGACAGGAAGCGCAATGCTGTTCAAATAAAACATTGCCTTTTTCAGCGAGTGGGTTGTCTATTTTTCCTGGATAGGCTGGGGCCTCAAGTGAATAAATATAGGAAAGCACATCCGGCATATGTTCATCCACGCTTCTGGATTCCGCGGTGTCATTTACAGTCAGCAGATTGGAAGCCATGAGGAAGCGGCCATAATCACCACGACCAAAACCATTATAGAACATCGCATTCTTTTTTTTCAATAACCACCATGGAGGCGTATCGGTAGGAATTACTTCAGCCGGAATATCAAACTGTGTGGTATCCATCCATGAAAACGTGGCTGCATTCCTGTGTGCTACCAGGGTGCCCGCCAGCCTGTCTGCCACGTTTACGCCTCTTGAACTGGCATACAAATAAGGTGTTATCGCTTTGGTAACCGTAATGAAATTAGCAGCAGCTTCATATTGTTTGGGCGCATTGGCTTTCAGTATTTTTTCAAGCAACAGAATATTGGCTACATTGAATTTTTCTCCTTTTGTAAAATCGATCATGGAATTACCCAGGCCCATCACCAATTGGCCGTTGAATACCTGGGCATGGCACTGAAGGCAATTGGGTGCCACCAGCATTTCGCCGTTGGAAGCTTTGATAGCGGTGTATTCATGGGAAATGTTTTGGTTCCATCCTTTCCTGTTTAAATAATTCGTTGTGGACAGGCCGGAACCAAATAGAAAAACATTGTAAGGGATCCCGCTCCGTACATAATCTCCTGTTACCAGGTAGTCGTATCCTTTTTTTTCATTTCCTCCAGTTCTTTGTTTGCTGGGAGGAACATATACAGGCTTATCATCCCTGCCGTTAGTCAGGAAGGCAGAAAAAAAAATAATGGCTGCGAGCAGTGAAAGAATCAGGATCTTTCTCATAGTGTAAAGATAAGATGTGGACGGTGGGGCTACCTCATGACAATGGATTCACAGTATGTTCATTCATCGATCCATATTGCTCATCAAATTCCCTATCACGGAGCTGCCATTATTTGCCATAGACCTCCAGCATTTTTTTTAAATCTTCCAGCGTATTAATCTCAGCCGCATTTTTGTCTTTCCGCCAGCGGCTGATTCTTGGAAAGCGCAGGGCAACGCCCGACTTATGCCTGTTGGAAGCAGCGATCCCTTCGAATGCGATTTCAAAAACCAGTTCGGGCTTTACTGTCCGTACCGGCCCGAATTTTTCAATGGAATTTCTTTTTACAAAATGATCCACCTGTGCAAATTCTTTATCGGTTAAACCCGAATAGGCTTTGGTAAAAGAAACCAGCTTATCTCCATCCTTAACTGCAAAAGTATAGTCTGTATAAAGGTTACTTCTCCTTCCAGCACCTTTTTGTGCATAAATCATTACGGCATCAATGGTCAATGGGTCAATCTTCCATTTCCACCAGTCACCGCGCTTTCTACCAACCTGGTATATAGAATTCTTCCTTTTCAACATCAGGCCTTCAGCGCCCATATCCCTGGATGTCTGTCTCCATTCGGCCAGTTCATCCCAGGAACGGTAGGATATTAATGGGGAGATCAGCAAGGCTGGATGGTGTGTTGATGCGATGATGGCCTCCAGTTGTTCTCTTCTTTCTTTCATCGGTTTTGAACGAAAGTCTTCACCATTATATTCGAGAACATCATAAGCAAAGAAAGCGATAGGCGCTTCCTGTAATTGTTTCCTGGTTACATTCTTTCTTCCAATCCGGGTCTGTAAAAGAGCAAAAGGAAGAGGTTTTTGGTCTATGCTGGGTATAATTTCTCCATCTAGCACCAACCCTTCCGGTAGCACTTCTTTGAGGGTATGGTATTCAGGGAATTTTTCCGTCATCAGTTCTTCTCCGCGACTCCACACAAATAATTCATTATTCCGGTGTATGAGCTGTCCACGGATTCCATCCCATTTCCACTCCGCCTGCCATTCATCAGGCTCGCCAAGAGAAGATGGGTCGTCTTCGAGTGCATATGCCAGATAAAATGGATAAGGTTTGGACCAGTCGGTGCGCATGCCCTGTTCACTTAACAGGTCATCGAATGAAATCGTGGAGGGGTCCCAGTTACCACTGATCCTGTGCGCAATTACCGAAGGTTCGAGTTGAATGGTCCTGGCCAGCGCATTGACCATCACCTTTTGAGATACTCCTATGCGGAAGCTGCCTGTGATCAGTTTATTGAACACCATGCTTTCTGCACTGGTCATTACACTCCATGAATCAAGGATGAATTTTTTTTTGGTCTCTTCGCTTTCTTTTTCCAGGAATTTTAACTGCTCAATATAAAAGTGAAGCGGCTTTGCTTCTTTGTAACCAGAACTATTTTCCGGCAACAACAAAGCAATAGTTTCAGCCAGGTCGCCCACAGTGTGATACGATTCTTCAAACAACCAAAAAGGGAGGCCAGCGATTTCCACGCAATATGTAGCCAGTTGTGTGGCGTTGATGGAGCGCCTGGGGCGTCTTCCACTGAAAATGGCAATGACCCAAACCCGGTCCTTGGAATCGGCCGTTGAAAAATAGCTGACCAGTGCGTCCAGCTTGTCATTTGTTTTTGTACTTGCGCCCAGTTTCACTACAAGTTCTGCAAATTGACGCATACCGTGCGCTGTTTAGTTGAGTGTTGAATCGATGTGGATATTTTATATTTCTTCAGAGCCTTCTTTATGTTCTCCAGCCACCATCGCATCTGTATCATCCAGGCCTTCATCATCTCCATACTCTGTTTTTACTTCTTTGGAATGCAATCCCTGTTCATTTAAATACCTGGTGAATACCGACTGAAATCCATGAGTAGTATAGATACATTCCGCTTCGGTGGCCTTGCAGGCCCTGATCAGGCCATTCCAATCCGCATGGTCGCTAAGCGTAAAACCAGCATCCGCATTTTTTCTACGCACATTCCCACGCACCTGCATCCATCCACTGCAGATACCGATTTCGTAAGGTGTGAATCTTTTCAACCAGGGTGAACCTTCCGCGCTGGATGGTGCGATCACCACTGCTCCTTTGAGGTGATCTTTTGGAGTTTCCACTGTTACCTTTTGTACATGGGGAAGTTTCCATCCGGCATTGACCAATGCCATATGCATATTATAAACTGCCCCATGCACAAATATTTTATCCGTCACTTCAGCGATGGGTAATAAAAGGCGCTGGGCTTTGCCAAGACTATAGGCAATAAGAACAGAAGTTTTGGAAGCAGCCTGGTTTCTGGTGATCCAATTTTTAATGGAAGCATAAATTTCCTGTTGCGGTTTCCAGTTATAAATCGGAAGGCCAAAAGTGGATTCGGTGATGAAATTGTGACATTTCACGGGTTCAAACTGTCCGCTAAGTCCGTCATTTTCCCATTTATAATCACCACTGATCACCCAGATTTCACCCTCATATTCTACACGCACCTGTGAAGAGCCAATAATATGGCCTGCAGGAAAAAGTGTTACTCTTACTCCATTCATATAAACTGGGTCATTCCAAGCTGCTGTCTGGTAAACATTATTGCCAAGACGTTGCTGTAAAAGAGGTTTAGAATCGAGGTGGCAAAAATAAGAACGACTGCCCCACCTGGCATGGTCGCTGTGCGCATGGGTGATAACAGCCCGTTCTACGGGGCGCCAGGGATCAATATAAAAATCTCCCGCACTGCAATACAAACCTTTGTCGGAAAATTCAATTAAAGGCATTTGTAAAGATAAGAAGTCAGATTACTGTAAAAGGGTCGGAGCACATATCAATAAGGTCAATAAAGGGAATTAAGCTTCCAGATTCGACTGTTTGGATCATCAGTGTTCATTACAATAATAGCATTGTTCAGTAAATGATATTTTTAACACCATTGAATACTTTGATAAAATACAGGTGCTTATTTTCAAAATAATCCAGCGACATCACAGACTTGTCTTTGAAAACAGGTTGTATGTCGAACTGGGTAAGGACTGTATTTCCTTTCCGGGTAAGGTTGGACGCGATATCCCTGTTGGTGTCCAGTAAAAGCAGTGCAAAGCGTAGGGTGGTTTCATACCCCCTGAAAAAAAGATCAGTGGGCCTGGCGCTCATCTTACCGGTGAAATCATTATACAAATTATTTTCAAGCCAGTTGGTGTGGTTATAAAAAAAAGGATTGCTGTAAATGATTTCCAGTGACGACACTTTATTGAAGTTATAACTGTCCCACGTAGGCATGCCAATGATACGGATAGGGTAAGTCCTGTTCAGGAGAAGCAGATTCTGGGTCATCCTCACACAAAAATTTTCATCCAGGCTTCCAGCGATGCAGATAGTTTTCCTGGTGCTGTCCAGGTAGCTGGCCATCGTAGCAGCACTAAAATTGTTTCCCACTTCCACGAATTTTAAATTCAAAGGGGTAGAGGCCGTGGTTTTGGAAAACTCCAGGAAATGAGTTTTGATCAGGTCTTCCTGTGCTCCGGCTTTTCGGAATACGATGATGCGGTCGAGGCTGTGGTACTTTTGCAAAAAACGGTAAATACCTTCCACGTGAGATTGAAGTGTAGAATTCAGCACTACCATGTAAGGGTTGTTGGCGACACCGGCGTCGTTGGGAAGCGTTGCCGATATAAAAGGAATTTTTTTCTGCTGCGCTATATCCGCCAGAATTTTGGTTTCGGGAGCATTAGACTGAGCAATAATCATTTCAACCTGGGCCATTTCAGGTTTCGCCAATTGGGCCTGCACGGATTCTTTTCCTTTGGTATCATAAATAAAAACTTCGATGGGAGCACCTCTTTTTTGGAGTGAATCCAATGCCAGTTGAGCACCTATATAAAATTCCAAACCTGCATTTGTAATCTTGGTCCCTGTTTTTTCATATTTGAAATTACCCATGGCGTCGAAAGCGGAGTCGAGGTATAAGGGAATAAACAAGGCGATGGTATGTCGTTGGGTTAACGGCGCTTGCTGTAGTTCTTGTCCGTATGAAAAAGCTATTGACAAGATGCACATGCCTGCGAGGAGTAGCTTTTTCATATTCATGGTGTTATCTGTAACGGATTTAGTGAGGCCATATTATTCCCATTCAATCGTTGCAGGAGGCTTGCTGCTGATATCATAAACCACCCGGTTAATACCTTTCACGGAATTGATAATTTCATTGGAAACACCGGCCAGGAAATCGTAGGGAAGGTGGGCCCAGTCTGCGGTCATTCCATCCACGCTGGTAACAGCCCTGAGGGCCACCGTAAATTCATACGTTCTTTCATCACCCATCACTCCCACGCTTTTTACCGGGAGTAAGACAGCTCCTGCCTGCCATACCGTTGCATATAAATTATGTTCCTTTAGAGCTTTGATATATATGTCATCTGCCTGCTGAAGCAATATTACCTTTTCTTTAGTTACTTCACCCAATATCCGTATGGCCAGTCCCGGACCCGGAAAAGGATGACGGCTGACCATGACTTCGGGGATCCCTAATTCCAAACCTACTTTCCTTACTTCATCCTTAAAAAGGAACCGTAAGGGTTCTATAAGATCCAGGTGCATTTTTTTAGGAAGACCTCCCACGTTATGATGTGACTTTATGGTTGCAGAAGGCCCATGCACGGAAACACTTTCGATCACGTCGGGATAGATGGTACCCTGGCCAAGCAGTGACACATCCCTGATCTTTTTAGCTTCCTGCTGGAATATGCGGATAAACATTTTTCCAATGGCTTTCCTTTTTTTCTCATCGACGGCGGGCATTGATCCCGTCGCACGTCGTGAGCTTTGGGATTTGCTTTTTGAGTTCTCCAGCCGGGGCGTGACGCTGTTCGTGACGACGCACTACATGGACGAAGCAGAGCGCTGTTCGCACGTCGGCTACATTCATCTTTCCAAACTGATCGTGTGCGGCGACCCGGACGAAATGAAACGCCTGCCCGCCGTGAGTCCGCGCGGCACGCGCCGGCTCGACATCACCTGCGCGCATGTGACCACGGGCCTGCAGGCGCTCCGGCATCTTCCCGGCGTGCGCTCGGCCACGGTCTTCGGCCAGTCGATGCACTTGTTGCTCGACGAATCGGTGACGGAGAGCACGCTGCGTGAGCGGTTGGCGGGCGCGGGCATCCGCGAGGCGGACGTCCGGCCCATCGCGCCATCGCTGGAAGATGTGTTTGTGACGTTGACGGCGAATGAGGAACAAAACCCGAGAGGCGGCTATTGAAACAGCGAATGATAATCAGCGCGACGAACGCACAGCTCGAACAATCCCAAAGGGATTGCATCCATCAGCCCAGGGGTGCGAGGCACGAGCTACCCTGGGAAAGCACGGGGAATATTATCAACCCCAACGGGGTTGAAGC
>JANLYU010000461.1:0-3479 GCA_031365785.1 Flavisolibacter sp.
CACTAATGCGGTTATAATCCACTGATAAAATAAAACTGACACCAGATTCAATGATATAGCCATCAACTACACCTTCATATTCATTCTTCCTGTAGAAACGAAGGAGGTACCTGCCATCTTTACTTAGGGAATAATCCACAGCAATATTCCCCGCAATATTATTGTTGCGCTGATTACTGCTTTGAGGTCCTTCAAGTGCGAAATTGCTGCCTACTGTTACTTTTAAACGGTCGTTGAGAAGCCGCTTGCTCAGACCTATATTTAGATCTGTCCTGTTTCTTCTTGCCCCTGTGGTATAATCATCGGTTGAGGAAATATCAAAATTAAGATCCACCCCCTGAATGATACCCGCAGCCAACTGGTTCAGTTGTTCAGTCAATAATCGGCTTACACTTTCCCTGGCATAGGTAACAGCATTGAAACCACTACCACTGGACTGGAAAGGATTTTGTCCTACAAAACGTCCCAGCAATAAAAGTGAGAACACCTGCTTATTGATCTCACCCTGATCTTCCCTCAGTTGGTTGAGCCTTGACTGCACCGCAGTAACAATGTCATTGGCTACTCCATAGTTTTTTTCTGAGGGTAAAATAATATCGAAATCCACTACAGGTTTTAACAATTCACCTGTTAGTTTCAGGTGCACTTCAAAGGGCAGTTTTTGCAGGTAAGTATTTCTGATCGCTGGTGTGGGAGCTGATATCTGTTCGGATACAAGGTCAAGCGGGGCGGTATTGGAAATATAAATGGCTGACACATTCAGCAGCGCTGTGGTAGGCTCGCCTGTCCAGGTAATCGTACTGCCTTTTACAATATCAAATTTACGTTGCAGGAAATTGAAGGATATCTGATAAGAGCCCTGCTCCAGCGTGTAATTTCCAACCAATGTAATCTTTCCACTTGGGTCAACCCCCGCTGATAAAACGGCTTCACCCATCACATTTAAAAAGTCACCATTGGCTTCATCTACCACCACATTGAAAGTAGCTTCCTTCCTGATTTCAATGTTCACTGCAATGTCCAGCCCCAGTACATTATTGACTTTCATGGTATCAGCGGCAAGGAAAAGTGAATCATTTTCTGGTGCATCCATATCCACAAACTCCACGATTCCTTCTCTGCTAACCACACCCGGTTGAGCAGTGGGAACGACCACAAACAGGTTGGTACCCTTATTTACAATTAGATTTCCATCCAGTACCGGCTTCACTTCAGTACCCCCCACATGAATGTCGGAGGAGATATTCAGTTTGCCATAATATAATTTGTTCTGGGCTTTGGTATTATTCAATACTTCAAAATTAGTAGCATTAACATCCAGATTGAAATTGTAATTGATGAAATTACTGGTCAGGACATTGCCATTTATATTCAATGCATTGTTGGAAGAATCCCGGATGGTGAAGTTGTCAAATACAAAACCCTTTTCAGTTACAGAAAGTTTTTCTTTGTCAATCCGAAACTGGCTTCCAAGCATGGTAATGGCAAAACTGCTATGGTCAAAATTGAGGTCGCCTTTGATTTTGGGTTGGCTGGTAGTCCCTGCGATCTTTACTTCCCCGTTAATTGAACCCGAAGCATTGGTGATGAGTTGGGAAAGTGCTCCTTCCATACTATGAAGCTGTAAGGCCCGCACGTTCAGATTCAGATCGAGGTCGATATCCTTGCCGGCTGGAGCAAAAGAACCAGTTAAGGCCACGTCATTGCCCTTTCCGGTGAGCGTGACATTCGTAACATATCGATTGTTATTTCCGGAACTTACCTGCAGGTTCATATTTCCAATGGTATCCTGCTTCATGCTTAGATCATTGATGGTCAGATTAGAAGTAAATACTGGTTGTTGCAACAGGTTTTTGAATGTAATGTTACCATTGATCATTCCATCCAATAGAAGGGAGTCGGTTTTGATAAATCCGGTTATGGTAGCGATACGGAAATCTGTAAAAGTTAACTGGAGCGGCTGTTCACTGGAACCGGGAAGGCTGTTGAGGGATAATTTTTGAGTTCCTTCCTGCAAAATAAAATCTGTGGCGGTAATGTTCTTTGTGTTTATAGTGAGCAGGTTATCTTTTGAAACCATCCATTTCTTATAATTTAGAAGCAAGCTGTCTGATTTGAGTCGTAAAGCATACGTACCGGATACAGGTTGGGTGAGCAGACCGCTAAAGTTATATTTACTTTTACCATTCTGGTCGTCGACCCCTACACTAAAATCTATATTGTTGTTGAGTGCTTTTGCACGTATTGTGGTATTGAATATATCATAGGAGTTTCCGTTTTTGATGCGCGCTACATTGCCATACAAATGCAAACCATCGGCTGCAGTGGAAGCCTGC
Source organism: Flavisolibacter sp. (assembly GCA_031365785.1). Classification (GTDB taxonomy): domain Bacteria; phylum Bacteroidota; class Bacteroidia; order Chitinophagales; family Chitinophagaceae; genus Flavisolibacter. Next base: position 2,337 of record JANLYU010000461.1, read on the forward strand.
AGATGAAGATTACTGATGGCATTCCCATTGTATAAAACGTAAGGGCTGGTGATAAATCCATTCATTCCGGCGTCATTTGAAAATTGTCCTTCCGCATGAATGGGTTCCATTGTAGTAAGGCCGGGAACAAAGGCAGTGAGAATAGGTGTATACACCAGGTCAGCACTGAAAGTGAAATGATAAGGCTTTTGATTGGGCGTTACAGCTGGAGGAGTTACTGAAAAATAAGGTTGGATCGTACTTTGTATAATCCCTCCAAGATCTGCCAGGCGGTATTGACCTGCGATCTGACCATTGGCAATATCACTTCTCAGCCGAATATAATTTCCAGTATCCGTTCTTCCGGCAGTCAGCTGAATGGTATCCAAAGGCAGCCTGTCCTGTCCGGATACAAAAAGACCTTTAGTGATTAAAACGTCTGCATCCAGATTGTCGGACGAAATATTTGCAATCGTTCCATCAACTTTACCTCTGAAAATATAGGGCTCAATTGTCAGGTGAAGGGGAAAAGTTTTCAAACTATCAATCATTCCATTGATTTGGAACGAAGGGTTGGATGAAAAATTTCCACTGGCCACAAAATTCATATCCGCATTTGGATCATTGATGTCTGCCTGGATATTGAACATGGTCTTTTTAAGCGAACCATTCATTTTCAAATCAGTGTACTGATAATGGTTATAACCCATACTGCTGATGTTGGCAGTAAACCGGGTATCAATAAAATTCGGTGTCAGTCCTTTTCCATTGAAACTAAAATTTCCATTTATTGTTCCAAACTTTTCAGGTTGTCGTATCAGGGTGCCCAGGCGAAGGCGCGAAGTGGTAATCATGGCCTGGTAAGTAGTTATATTAGGATTGACCAGGTTTCCGAATTTTCCCTTTATACCGATAAAACCGTAAGAAGTAGAAATATTCAGGTTAGTCGTTACATGCCCTGCATCCCCCAAAATGGTTCCATTCATGTCAAATTCTTCCGGAAGATTGATCTGTGGAGTAGAAAGGCGCTTGCCTGTAAACAGGGCGAGGTCAGATTGTGTGGTATGAAATCTATAAATGGTGAAATTGCCACCAGCTTCTTTTGGGTTCATCAAACCTGCCAGCGTGCCTTTGGCATTGAGCTGGGTATTGCGAAGCCCGTTG
>JANLYU010000028.1:0-5669 GCA_031365785.1 Flavisolibacter sp.
CTCCCCACAAAAAAGGTGGGTAGATGATGCGGTAAAATATGCGGAGAGTAAAGGTGTTTTACTTGTTCATGCGGCCGGAAATGAATCTCACAATATCGATTCATCTTTTAATTTCCCTAATCCTGTTTTTTTAGAGAACAACAAAAAAGCAACTAACTGGATTACCATTGGTGCCAGCGGGGATCCTAAAAATGGTGGACTTGTGGCTTCATTTTCTAATTTTGGTAAGAAGGAAGTTGATGTATTCGCGCCAGGTGTCAATATTTACTCCAGTATGCCTAGTGGTAATGTTTACGGCAATCAGTCTGGTACCAGCATGGCTTCACCTGTAACTACAGGAATTGCAGCCTTCCTGCTGGAATATTACCCCTCGCTGACTCCCCAGCAGTTAAAATTGATTTTAGAAAAAAGCGCGGTAGCCCCTACCGAAAAGGCAGTTAATCCCGCAACCGGACAGGAAGTAAAACTATCAGAGATTAGTAAAACAGGTGGTTTGGTGAATGCCTTCAGCGCCATAAAACTTGCTGCTCAAATGTCTGGAAATGAAATGGTAAAAGCACCAAAAACTAAAATCAAGATAAAGAAAAACAAGAAGTCATAAACTACGGATCACAAATAATCCTCACCGTAAGGTGGGGATTTTTTATTTTTATAGTAAAACGAAGATGCACTCTGTTGACCTTTCCCGAGTTCACAACTTTTATCATAAATACATTAACCTGGTAAGTGAGCCAACCCTGGAAATGGCATTTATCAGCCACTGTTCAGATCTTGTCTCTCTGCTCCATTCCCTTACCCCTGCACAATGGGAATACAGGTATGCTGAAGGTAAGTGGATCATCAAGGATGTTATCCAGCATCTGATTGATGCGGAAAGAATTTTTAATTATCGCGCTCTGAGATTTTCCCGCAATGACACAACGGAATTGCCTGGTTTTGACGAAAACCATTATGCTTCTGCTGCCCAAGCACAGCAAAGAAGCAGCCATGACCTGATTGAGGAATTGCAAACCGTGCGTCGGTCATCAGCACAACTGTTTGGATCTTTTAATGACCAGCAGCTGGAGGCATCTGGTATTTCCAACGGGAATTCCATCTATGTAAAAGCAATTGGTTTCATTGTGGTTGGGCATTCACTTCATCACAGGAATATTTTACTGGAACGGTACCTTCCATAAAAAAACCATCAATCTGTAGCTGATGGTTTTTTGATGATGTCATCACTCAAAAGGTTTTCGAAGGAGCCGTCCGGCCTTTTGCAAGGTTTTGCTGTACTAGAATATCATTGATCACTTTTACCGCTTCATCAACATATACATCTTTTCCAATGTTGGTCAGCCATTGTTTATAACGTTCCGACTTGTCTTTATCAGGAGATACATACCGGTGCTCATCCTGTTTCAGGTAAGCCACCTGCATGGTATGATCCAGCTTGACCAGTTTTTCAATTCTTTTTACGGATTCTTTTGTAATTTTTTGTTCCTTTTTATATTGACCAATCTCCAGAGGATATTCTTTATCATCCTGTTTAGCCAGCATTTCTGTTTCCTTTTTGATTAATCTGAAAACCGAATCATTGGCGACCCTGGCATTCGCCTGGTTTTTTATAGTCATGAAATTGTACCCTGGCTGCCATGGAGAATAGCTGGCTTTTCCAATTTCGTCATACTGGAGGGCATTGGTGTTGTCTCTTTCCCTCAGTTTGAGATATTCATAAAAATCTGGAACAATCACATCTGGTATCACTCCCTTTTGCTGTGTTGAACCACCGCTGATGCGATAGAATTTCTGAAGGGTCAATTTCAGGGAACCCAGTTCAGAATTGGTTGACATATAGTTGGATTCGGGATCTAGACCAAAACTTCTTTGTACGGTACCCTTACCATAAGTGCTGGTGCTTCCAATGACCACTCCCCTTCCGTAATCCTGAATAGCCGCAGCAAAGATTTCTGATGCAGAGGCACTGAACTCATTCACCATAACCGCCAATGGGCCATCATATAATACACCCCCATCCTTATCCTTCATTACTTCAGGCTGACTTTCCCTTCCTTTGACCTGAACAATAGGACCCTGGTCAATAAACAGGCCAGCAATCTGAACCACATCATACAACGAACCACCGCCGTTATTGCGCAGGTCTATCACGATACCGTCCACTTTTTCCTCTTTTAATTTTTTTACTTCATTGGCCACATCTATGGAACTGCGGTGCGGATCTGTGGGATCATTGAAATTGGCATAAAATTCAGGAAGAAAAATATAACCAATTTTAGAAGTACCCTGGTCAATGACAGCGCTGCGCACATAGGTTTCATCCTGCACAATCTTGTCGCGAATCAGAGAAATGGTCTTTAGTGTAGCATCTTTTTTACGCAAGGTCAGGCGTACCTCCGTTCCCTTCTTCCCTCGGATAATCTTCACAGCATCTTCCACTGTAAAACCAGCCAGCTCCACAGGAATATCTTTTCCCTGCCCAACTCTGACCACAATATCACCCACTTCCACTTCACCAGATTTTTGTGCAGGACCTCCTGGTAAAACACTTGAAATCTTGATATTCCCTTCATCGTTGCCAAGTTGTGCACCAATGCCATCAAATGAACCACTTAACTGTTCATCGAAATATCTTTTGTCAACCGGCGGCATGAATTCAGTATAAGGGTCCATCATGGAAGTGATGGTATTGACAAAAATGCTGAATTTCTCATCATCGTCAAATTTGAGACGGTATCTTTCAAAGGTCCTGTCCATAGATGCTTTTACTTTTTCCCGTGCTTCCTTTTCCAGGTCCACATCAGATTTTACCACAAAACCCGTTTTTCCCTTATTACTTTCTTTAGCATCCTGTAAGTCTACGTAACGCTGCAACACGAGGTATTTAAGATGTTTGCGCCATTCATTACGCCGTTCAGCTTCAGAAACAGGAAATTTTGTACGTTTTGGATCATTAACAACGGTTTCATTGATGGTAAAATCAAAAGGTTTGGATAAAATTTCCTTATAAATATCAATTGCTTCAATGGATCTTTTATTGAAGGTCTTTCCTGCTTCCAGGAAAAACTGCACCGGTGCTCCTTTAATTTCGTCATCGATCTTAGTGGAATATTTGCTTAATGAATTGATGTCATCCTGAATAAAAATATCTTTATCAGCATCCAGTTCTTCAAAATATTTATTGAAAACCTTCTTCGAAAAATCATCATTGATGTCCTTGGGCTGGTAGTGTCCTTGCCTTAATATTTCACCAACGATTTGTAAAATTTTTTCATATTTGGTAGGTGGGCTGGATTTGTGAGAAGTGCCCATGGTGTTGAATGCGAGAAAAATCCCGGCCGAAACCATTACAATTAAAAGGGGTAATCTTTTCATACTTATCAGATATTTTATTGCCTTATGCATAGAATCCAAATTTAAGTCAAAAAACAGGCTTAAAAAGCTTTCTACTCCTTTTAACAAACGTTTTTGATGAGTGAAATCAATAAGTTACAAATGTTTATTCACGTTAATTTTTATTGGTGGCATTCCTATCATGTAAGAATCGATATCGAAATGTTTGCTGCGTATAAAAAATGTGTACACCTGCAAAAAATGAATGTTTTCCAGGTGATTTCATTATTTTTGAAGTTCAAATGGTGATTGTAGCTCAGCTGGTTAGAGCACTAGATTGTGGTTCTAGGGGTCGCCGGTTCGAACCCGGTCATTCACCCTTTTTATTTTACTGCTCCTCAACCCCGGAATTATCCGGGGTTTTTCTTTACATCCACACACGTTAAATAAGGTTAAGAGTATCTGAAGCACCTCCAGGTGTGGTGTACCTTTCCCCCTTAACAAATTGATGTACATGAAGAAGATATTAAGCGTGTCATTCCTGAGTTGGATAATCGCTTACACGGTTGCAGGTCAAATGCCAGCGAGAGGCAGACAGCAGGGCCAGCAGTTAACTGGCAGATTTTATGGAAAGGTGGTGGATGTAAGCAATAAAGGTATTGAAGCTGCTTCCGTCACACTGGTAACAAATAAAATGGATACGGCTACTAAAAAAAATAAAGAAGTCATCGTAGGGGGTATGCTCACCACCAGTACAGGTGATTTCAATATTGAAAATGTACCGTTGTTTGGAAGGTATAAGATAAAAGTAACCGGCATTGGTTATAAACCTCATGAAATCAGTGCAGCCTTTGAAATGCCCAACCGGTCGGCGGGGAACACGGATCCTTCTGCCATGCTGGGTGCGCTGGATAAAGACCTGGGAAATATTAAAATTGAAATCGACAATCAGGTTTTAGGGAATGTCACTGTGACTGCTTCCAAACCCCTTTTGCAGTTAGGTATTGACCGAAAAATATTCAATGTTGATAAAAACCTGGTTTCAGCTGGCGGAACTGCTGTGGATGTGATGAAAAATGTACCATCGATCAGTGTGGATCTTGATGGTAATGTAACCCTGCGCAATGCAGCCCCCCAGATATTTGTAGATGGAAGACCTACTAATTTGACCCTTGAGCAAATTCCAGCAGATGTCATCGAAAGCGTGGAAATTATCACCAACCCTTCAGCGAAATTCGATGCCTCCGGAGGAACAGCAGGTATTTTAAACATCGTTCTTAAAAAAAATAGACGGGTTGGTTACAGTGGTAACTTCAGATTAAATGTGGATTCCCGCGGGAAGGTCGGTGGCGGAGGTGATCTCAATGTCCGCCAGAATAAAATCAATTTTTTTGTGAGTGGCATGTATAATCAGCGCAAGTCTATCAGCCATGGTGTTACCGAGAGACAAAACCGGATATTCAATAATAATTTTTCCCGGCAGGAAGACAAAACCATCATGAATGCCGGATTTGGATTTGGCAGGTTCGGAATGGATTATTTTATTGACAACAGAAATACGATCACCTTGAGTCAAACATTCGGGAGGGGAACTATGAGGCCTCATAGTCTGAGTTCCATCTTTACAGATATTGGAAGTAATCAGTCTTACGACTCCCTTCAGGAAAGGAAGTCCAATTCAAAAAATGAATTCAGGAACATGGGTACTCAAGTTAGTTTCAAACACAATTTTCCAAAAACCGGAAGGGAATTGACAGCTGACATCACCTACAACAAAGGGAAAAACGAAAATGATAATACCATTCAGTCGGAATATTATACCATGCCGGCTAAGTTTTTCAACCGTTCTTATAATCAACAACAAATAGGAAGTGGAAAAAATCAAAACACAATTATTCAAACAGATTTTACCAACCCCATCAATGAAAAATCAAAATATGAAATGGGTGCCAGGGCATCCATACGCAACGTTCAAAGTGTGACTGATTATTTTATTCTAAATGCCGACGGAAGCAAGACGCCTATTTCCAGTCAAAATATAATATATAATAGCAAGGAACAGGTATATGCCGCCTACGGAACTTTCTCCAGCAGAATCAAAAAATTTGGTTTCCAACTGGGCCTCAGGACCGAAAGTTCCAGATACGAAGGTGATCTGGTAGGGAAAGGACAAACATTTCACATCAATTTCCCGGTCAGTTTTTTTCCAAGTGTTTTCCTGAGTGAAAAGGTTACGGACAATGATGAATTTCAGCTCAATTACAGCCGAAGGATCAACAGACCCAATTTTTTTCAGCTGTTTCCTTTCACTGATATTTCAGATTCTTTGAACATCAGCC
>JANLYU010000041.1:0-10634 GCA_031365785.1 Flavisolibacter sp.
GGCCCGGATAAGAGAAATCACTTTAAAAAAATTTTATGAAAAAACAAATCATCAGCAACACCGCAAAAAAAATGATCTTATTTGTTACCGCAGTAAGTTTTACCATTTTTAGTTTTATTCCTTCTATCGCCAATGCCCAGGAAAGAGTGGTGATAGCACCACCGGTATTTATCAAGTATATTGGAAATAATGAAAACCAGCCCGTTTTCCAGATTGATTTTGATAATAAAAATGAAGAAACTTTTAATCTGACCATCAGGGATGAGCAGGGAACGGTTTTATATGGTGAGAAAATCAAAGACAAGAAATTCAGTAAAAAATTTAAATATCAGGGAGAAAATACTGATAACGTAAAGTTGACATTTACCCTAACAAATGAAAAAGATAAGCAATCGCAGGTGTATGAAGTGAATACTACTTCACGCATTGTTCAGGATGTAGTTGTAACAAGACTATAAGGACAGGAGTTTCTTGTCGGGTTATGAGTAGTTTTCGTGTTGGGTGGTCTGCCAATTCATCACGATTCCAATCTCCCGACTAGGATCAGTTTATTCAGTTGGAAGAGGTATGCTTGGCATACCTCTTTTTTTTCACCAGTTCCCGGATCATTCAAATGGGCTCGTCTACGTCTTTCTTTCATCATTGTTTAAACCCCATGCAGACGATTTTACTCATCGACATAATAAAATATGTTTTTCCACGTTTATCAATTCCAACTTCAGCCAGTTTATCGATTGCAGCCGATTCTTTAACGGTAAAATTAATTTATGTCTCAAGCGACCAACGATCGTTCTGCTGAGCTGGATGACAGCCTGTATACGTATGATTCCTTTGGCAGTAAAAAAGTGAAAACTCCAAAAACTAATTTCCTCTGGTGGTGTGCAGGTGCCCATCAGAAATTATTACTGCAGTTCCCTTCCGAACAAACGAAATATGCTGGTCTTGGTGGCGTTCTATTAGCCACTTTTGTTCTGGCTGCCCTTGCCGCAGGCTATGCGGTTTTCAGTGTTTTCGGTAACCTTGTGTGGACGTTAGTATTTGCGGTCATATGGGGTCTCGTCATTTTTAATTTCGACCGTTTCCTGGTTGCTACCATGCGTAAATATGGGGTCAGCAAAAGTAAACAGGTATGGATGGCTATGCCCCGGCTATTGTTGGCCTTGTTGATAGGCTTAACCATTGCACGTCCGCTGGAGCTAAAAATATTTGAAAAGGAAATCGCAGTTAAGATGGAGGAAAACCTTCACCACAAAATACAGCGAAACGATAGTCTCCTCCAGCTGGAAAATAAAATGACAATTGAAACCGCTGATGCGGAGAGGCAAAGGATGAACCTGCGAAAACTTTCTATTGAAGATTCTTTATCGAGGTTACAATCGGCATATGTACAGGAAGCAGATGGCACGGGTGGAAGTGGACGGAGGGGCATTGAACAGCTGACACGATTGAAAATGGAGGCCTTCAATCAGGCTTCCCTGCAATTGGTACCAGAGTTGAAACAATTGGTCATGAATATGAATGCGCAGGACAGCATCCTCAACCAAAGCAGGATGGGTGTGGAGCAGGAAAGAAAAACATATGCGGCAAACGCCGCATCCAATATGGGGTTTTTGGAAAAGAACAAAGCTTTGTCAGACCTGGCTGATGAAGAGAACAGTGTTTGGTGGACCAGTTTACTACTTTCCATGCTGATCATTCTGATTGAGATTGGACCCATACTTTCCAAACTAATCATGCCTGTTGGACCCTATGATATAGCGCTTGCGAGGGAAGAACTGCTTCAGATGGCAGAAGACGAAAATGCTATGCGTAAAAGCAAAGAGGTGCATTTTGAAAAACGAAAAATATTCTATCAGAAACAAAAGGAAATGACAGGCGAGCTGGTAAGTAAACTAACAGAACTTCAGAAAAAGCACATTGACGAAGAACTGGAGAAATGGGAACGGGGAGAATGGAATGCAAAAGACCATAGGGCGAGCATGGATGAAGTGATGAGAAAAATAAAAGAGCAATATAGCATCCAGGATGAAGATATCTTATAGCGAACACTACTAAGAGAACAAAAGATCATCTTTTATTACCATTATATCAGCTTATTAGCTGGAACTTGTCGTAATTCTACGATTCCTTTTTCAAAAGTTTTCCACAAGGCAAATCTTACCCTTTAAATCGCTGTTTAAATAAAGGGTACTAGTAAAAATCCGAGTGCTTTTTTACCGACCCGGCAGTATGTTTACGTCAGGTTCATCACAGAATATCTGTTGGCAAAACCTAAGGAAATGGATCAAAAATTCATTCCTTTCATCCAGATACCATCCGTATCGTTCCATTCCTGAAAAATCATAGCATCCATTCCTGTGAGCATTGTTAACGCTTAATCGTACTGCTATGAAACAAAAACAAGTTGAAAAAGATTATGGCCAGGACCTCATGCACTCTGTTGTTTTTTTGATCTTATTAGCTGTTGTGCTTTGGTATTTTGGAGTTTAATTCGAATTTTTGAATTGATTGTAATAACGATTCCGGTGACTTCTTATAAGATGCTGACCGGAATCGTTTTTTATTGGATTCACTTCTCAGCACATGCACCATCTGCTGTACATTTACCTGCCAGCAGAACTTCCATGCATGCAATTTGAACACATTTTTACAGAAAAAAGGGTGGGCTCTGATAAAATTCCCTCCGGACAGCGCTCTGGCTTTCAACGGGATTTTGACAGGCTGATATTTTCTTCGGCGTTCAGAAGACTACAGAACAAGACGCAGGTTTTTCCGCATCCCGGTACAGCTTTTGTCCACAACCGGCTTACCCATTCACTGGAAGTGGCTTCTGTAGGAAGATCACTGGGAAAAATGACGGGAGAAAAGATCAGTTCTGCTTTCAAAGGCAATGAGGAGGTATACGAATTTTACAGGTATGAACTGGCCAACGTGGTAGCTGCCGGCTGCCTAGCTCATGATATTGGCAATCCTGCATTTGGACATTCCGGAGAAAAGGCCATATCCGCTTATTTCATAGATCATGCGAAAGTGAATTTTGGCGGGCAAGAACTCCAGCACTATTTTTCAACCAGTGAATGGAAAGACCTGACCTCCTTTGAAGGGAATGCCAATGCCATAAGAATTCTCACCCACAGTTTTCGCGGACGTTTTCCCGGCGGATTTGGGCTTACCTACACCACCATTGCCTCCATACTCAAGTATCCCTGCGAATCAGGTGGCGTTGATAAAAGGTTCAAACACCGAAAAAAATATGGTTTTTTCCAGTCGGAAAAAAACACCATTTTAAAAATTGCCAAAGACCTTCAGATGGCAGAGGAACAACATGATCCTGTCATATTTCAACGCCATCCTTTTGTTTACCTGGTAGAAGCGGCAGATGATATCTGTTATAACATAGTGGATATGGAAGATGCCCACCGCTTAGGCATTCTTCGAACGGAAGAAGCAGCTACAGTGTTGACGGATGTGATCCGTAGCATCAGCGCCACTGATGCTGATAAAACAATGACGTATTTCAAAAACATCGAAGATCACAATGAGGCCATTGCATTTCTGAGGGCCCGGATCATTAACCTTCTCGTAAATGAATCGGCACAGGTTTTTTTGGATCACCGGGAGGCTATCCTTTCAGGAAAATTCAATGATACCCTGATGGATCATATCGAAAATACATATGGTGCCCTGAAAACTGTTCACGAAATTTCTGTTCGAAAAATATATGGACACGACACGGTGGTTCAAATCGAAATTGCCGGTTATAGTGTCATGTCTGAATTGCTGGATCTTTTTATTCCAGCTTTACTGGCCAACCACCCCTCCCATAAAGACGAAAAAGTCCTTCAACTATTTCCTTACCAGTTTACAGAATATAAAACCACCACTTCTTCTTACGAAAAGGTTTTCTGTGCCCTCGATTACCTAAGTGGTATGACGGATGAATATGCCACGGAGATCTACAGGCGGTTAAAAGGTATTGTTATTCCGGGTCATCGATAAGATGGATCCTCAACCTTCGGTTTGCAATCAATGAAGGTCTCGAGCAGGCTACTCACTTCCTTCATTGTTGATGTGGAAACTTCATCCGTACTAATCCATTACCTTAAAATGAAGTAAATTGGTTTTCCTAAATTAACCTCATGCTGTATCCCCCGGTTAAGAATTTTATCAATGGCAGTTTTACCAATTCCTCTTCCGCCAGAACCATTGAAGTAATTTCTCCTTTGGATGGAAGTTTATTATCCACGGTGCCGCTTTCTACGAGCGCTGACCTTGATAAAGCCGTACAAGGTGCAATGCTGGCATTTTCTTCCTGGTCTAAAACTCCCATTAAGGAAAGAGTGCAGGTTTTTTTCAGGTATAAATTCCTGCTGGAAAAAAACTTACAGGATCTGGCTCGTCTCGTCATGGAAGAAAATGGTAAAACAATGGGAGAGGCCATTGCCGAAGTGGAGAAGTGTATCGAGCTGACAGAGTTTGCCTGTTCTTTACCACAACTGGTCACAGGGGAATTACTTGAAGTGAGTAAGGGTGTGGAATGCCGTACAGAACATGTTCCATTAGGTGTGGTGGCTTCCATAGTTCCATTCAATTTTCCCACCATGGTTCCCAACTGGACCATCCCCAATGCCATTGCCCTTGGAAATTGTATGATCCTCAAACCAAGTGAAAAGGTTCCTTTAAGTGCAGGGCGAATTGCTGACCTGCTGAAGGAAGCCGGACTGCCCGATGGCGTTTTCAATGTTGTGCATGGTGATGTGGAAATGGTTGAAGCCATCTGCGACCATCCTCACATTGAAGCGGTATCTTTTGTTGGATCTACCAAAGTGGCCAGGATCGTTTACCAGCGGTCCACACAAAATTTTAAAAGATGTATTGCTCTTGGTGGTGCAAAAAATCACCTGATGGTAATGCCTGATGCCATACCCCTCATGACTGCACAAAATGTTTCCGCTTCTATGAGTGGCTGTGCAGGGCAGCGGTGCATGGCTGCTTCGGCAATGGTTGCGGTGGGTGAAGTGGATCACATCATTCAAAAAATAGTTGAGGAAGCCAGGAAAATTATCCCTGGCGAAAACCTGGGCGCAGTGATCAACAGGGAATCGAAAGAACGGATTGAAAAATATATTACCGACGCTGAACAGCAGGGCGCCACTGTGCTTTTAGATGGAAGAGGCGCCAAAGTGAAAGGAAAGGAAAATGGAACCTACGTGGGGCCAACCGTGATTGACCATGTGTTGCCGGGAATGGACATTGCCAAAGAAGAAGTGTTTGGTCCTGTGATCAGCATCATGCGCACCCGAACAGTAGATGAAGCACTGGCCATTGAAAACGCCAACCCATATGGAAATGCGGCATCTGTTTTCACTCAAAACGGGGGTGTTGCGCGCTACATTATTGAAAGAGCCAGTGCAGGAATGATTGGGGTGAATGTAGGAGTTCCGGTACCCCGCGAACCTTTTTCCTTTGGTGGATGGAATGAAAGCAAATTTGGAGTTGGTGATATCACAGGAAAGAGTTCCATTGAATTCTGGACCAAGCTTAAAAAATCTACGGTGAAATGGAACCCGGAAGCAGGCGTGAACTGGATGAGTTAACTAAATACGAGTTAAAAATCTTGAAGAAAACCCATAAAATCCACAATAAATTATAAACCCATCCTTATGCCGGAGACCTTATTGAGAAAAAATAAAACAGAAGATGTTGTCAATGATAATATGGATTACACCTTGTTTTCCTGGAGCAAGCAAAAAAACCTTGATCCGATTGCGGTACATTATGGTAAAGGGGTATATCTCTATGACTTTGATGGAAAACGGTATATAGATTTCTCTTCCGGGTTGATGAACGTGAATATCGGCCATGGCAACCAGCGAATCACTGAAGCCGTGGTAAGGCAAATGCAGGAAGTAAGCTATGTAACTCCCAGTTGTGTGACCAGGGTGCGGGGTGAGTTGGGAAAAAAACTGGCGGAGATTTGTCCGGGTGATTTGAACCGCGCATTTTTTACTTTGTGCGGAGCTACTTCTATAGAAAATGCCATCAAGCTCGCGAGGCTTTATACAGGAAGGCATAAGATCCTAACACGTTACCAGTCCTATCATGGTTCCTCTATAGGCGCCATGGCGGCCAGTGGAGACCCAAGAAAAATCCCTGTTGACGCGCAACAGGCACCCAATTTTGTTCATTTTGATCTCCCTTATTTATACCGCTGGGAATTCGGTGAAGACGCATTATTGAAAGAATCCACCGCACAACTTGAAAGAATCATTGCTTTTGAAGGTGCCGGAAACATCGCTGCCATTTTGCTGGAAGGTGAATCAGGCACTTCTGGTTGTTTGAAGTATCCCGTGGGCTACCTGAAAAAGGTCAGAGAGATTTGTGATCAAAAGGGTATTCTTTTAATCATGGATGAAGTCATGAGCGGATTTGGTAGAACCGGCAAGTGGTTTGGTTTCCAGCATCATGAAATAGTGCCGGATATGATCGCCATGGCAAAGGGACTTACCTGTGGCTACCTGCCTTTGGGATGTTTGATGGTCAGTGATAAAATCGCTAATCAGTATAATGATCAGGTGCTGCCGCTGGGATTGACTTATTCTGCGCATCCTGTAAGTTGTGCAGCCGCGCTGGAAACACTGAAGATTTATGAAGAAGAAGATTTAATACAAAATGCTGCCACCATGGGGAAGTATATGGACCAGCAGGTCATGCAGCTCATGAAAAAGCATCCAAGTATTGGCGACTGGAGAAATACGGGTTTGCTGGGTTGTTTGGAACTGGTGAAGAATCAACAAACAAAAGAACCCATGGCTCCCTTCAATGCCAGGCCCGATGAAATGGTGATCATGAATCAGGTGGCTGCCAAAATAAGAGCATCCGGGATGTATACATTCGTTCGCTGGAACTATATATTTATTGCGCCACCACTTTGCATTACAAAAGATGAAATTCAGGAAGGATTAGACATCATTTCTAATGCATTGAAAATTGCAGACGACCATGTGGTATAAATTCATTCTATTAGTATTTACCGGAAGTGATCTTAACGTAACCGGTAACGCAAAATAAAAATTGTTTTCATTAGGGAGTTGATGGGTAAGTAATATTTTTCCAAAGGTTAACAGGTTGAGTCAACCCAACTTAAATGAATCACATGGTAACAATCGAACCCGATTATTCTGATTCTCTTTCCAATGATGACCTGGCCATTGTTCCGCTGGAAAAAAGAACATGGAACACATGGAACTATGCAGCCCTCTGGATCAGCATGAGCCTTTGCATCCCTACTTATATGCTGGCGAGTTCACTCATACAGGGTGGAATGAACTGGTGGCAGGCTATGACTACGATTTTCCTTGGCAACGCTATTGTTTTAGTTCCTATGATCCTGAATGGTCGCGCGGGAACAAAATACGGTATCCCTTTTCCGGTTCTTGCACGTGCGAGCTTTGGTGTGAAAGGTGCTAATATACCTGCCCTGATGCGAGCCATCGTGGCCTGTGGATGGTTTGGAATACAAACCTGGATCGGAGGTTATGCCATTTTTCAGATGTTGCGTTTATGGATACCTGCACTGGAGCATTTGCCACTGCTTTTACCTGTTTCAGTAGGCTTAGCCACAGGTCCTGCGATTTGTTTTTTTGCTTTCTGGTTGCTTAATATGTGGGTCGTGTACCTGGGTGTGGAAAGCATCAGGAAACTTCTGGTATTCAAAGCTATTTTTTTGCCGGTGGCTGCGCTGGCTTTATTGTTCTGGGCAGTTTCGGCGGCTCATGGTTTGGGGCCCATACTCCAATCACCTTCCCGATTTTCGGATGTTTCTTCATTCTGGGAATTCTTCTTTCCGGCACTTACAGGTATGGTAGGTTTTTGGGCCACGTTGTCACTGAACATCCCTGATTTTACGAGGTATGCTAAAAGTCAGAAGGCGCAAATAAAAGGACAGGCTATCGGCCTACCCACCTCCATGACCCTGTTTTCTTTTGTCGGCGTGGTGGTGACTTCTGCTACCGCCATTATTTATGGAACCACCATCTGGGACCCGGTAACACTGGCAGGTAAATTCAACAATAAAATTTTAGTTAGCCTGGCTATGGTTGCTGTTGCTATATCCACACTTGCCACAAATATCGCAGCCAATATAGTAAGTCCGGCAAATGATTTTTCTAACCTGTCTCCTAAGCATATCAATTTCAGAAAGGGTGGTTATATGACCGGTGTGATCGGCATCCTCATATTTCCATGGAAACTGGTGGCAGACCCGGGAGGTTATATTTATACCTGGCTGGTTGGCTATTCCAGTTTATTGGGACCGATAGGAGGAATTATGATCGCGGACTATTTTTTTATCAGGAAACAACAACTGGAAGTTCATGATCTGTACAGGCATCACGGTGTGTATACTTATATAAATGGGTTCAACCTGTTCGCTTTACTGGCTTTACTTCTGGGCATCCTGCCTAACGTACCGGGATTTTTAACCACAATCGGATGGCTTTCCCAGGACACGGTTTGGTGGTGGGTTTCAGAATTGTATCATTACGCATGGTTCGTTGGATTTTTTGTATCGGCGGTGTCTTATTGGCTGATGATGCGCCATACTTTGGATAGCCGAATCATTCAAACTGAAGAGAAGTATGTCACTACTTATTAAAAATGGAAGGATCATCACTGCTTCGGAAGATGCAATAGCAGACATCTATGTGGAAAACGATACGATCACTTCCATCGGAAAAAATATCCAACAAGCTGATGAAATGATCGACGCCACCGGGATGTTGGTGTTTCCGGGTGGTATTGATCCACATGTGCATCTTGACATGCCTTTTATGGGCACCTACTCCAGTGACACTTATGAAACGGGTACCCGAGCAGCCTTGTTTGGCGGCACTACCATGGTCATTGATTTTATTTTACAAAAACAAGGTGCTTCGTTGCAATCGGCGCTGAAGGAATGGAGGTCGCGTTCAGACAATAATTGTGTGGGTGATTACAGCTTTCACATGGCGGTTACAGATTTCAATGAGGAAACTAAAAAAGAGATCGGGCATTTTGTGGAAGTGGAAGGGATTACTTCTTTCAAAACATTCATGGCCTATAAAGGTGCACTCATGATTGACGACCGCCAGATGATTGGTCTGATGGAAGAAGTGAAAAAGCAGGGCGGACTGGTCACTGTGCATGCTACCAATGGCGACATGATTGACTACCTCATTGCCAAACACCTGGGAGAAGGAAAACGATCACCTTTGTATCATTACCTTTCACAACCGGAAGTAACGGAAGCGGAAGCCTCGGAAAGGTTTGCCGATATGGCGCATTATACGGGTTGTCCTGGGTATATTGTTCACCTTACCTGCGAAGGCGCTTTGAACGCTGTACGAAATGCTACCAAAAGGAATCAGCATCTGCTGGTGGAGACCTGTATTCAATATTTGTTATTGGATGCTTCGTTATATGAGAAAGATTTCGAAGGAGCAAAATGGGTGATGAGTCCACCACTGCGCCAGATCAAAGACCAGGAGTCTTTATGGGCGGGTATTAACCAGGGCATTGTTAAAGTAGTAGCTACTGACCATTGTCCGTTCAAATGGAATCAAAAACTGTTGGGTGAAAAAGATTTTTCAAAGATCCCAAATGGACATCCTGCCATTGAACACCGGATGGAGATTTTATATAGCGAAGGCGTGCATCAGAAAAAAATCACATTGAATAAATTTGTTGAAGTGGCTTGTACCAATCCGGCAAAGATCTTTGGTATGTTTCCCCGTAAAGGAACCATCGGCATCGGATCGGATGCAGACATGGTGATCTTTGATCCCCATAAAAAACATACGATCCGTGCATCCACACACCACATGAATGTGGATTACTCTGCTTATGAGGGATGGGAATTAACCGGAAAAATAAAGACGGTGATTTTGAGAGGTAAGGTGGGTATTGATAATAATACCTGTAAATTGGAAAAAGGGTTTGGACAATTTATCAAAAGAAGAAAGGTAGATGGTAAGATATAGGAGGGACTTGTATTAAGTTTTGAGTGTTGAGTGTTGTATGATAAATGTGGAATGATAAATGTTGAATGTAATGTTCAAATGATAGAATCGATTACCGCATTTCAAAACGCAAATAGAAATAAATTCGCCAACACTTAAGTAAACACTATAATTAAACAACCATCGAACATAAACTTCAACTCTAAAATCCTGAATAATGCCACGTATCATCAAATCAGGCCTGATACAAATGAGCCTTCCTAAAACGGAAGGGGAGGGAACGATCGAAGAAATTAAAGAGGCTATGGTGCAGAAACACCTTCCACTAATTGATAAAGCAGGTCAGCAGGGGGTGCAGATCCTCTGTCTGCAGGAAATCTTCAATACTCCTTATTTCTGTCCCGGACAGAATAAAGAGTGGTATCAGTCAGCAGAACTGGTGCCGGGACCTACAGTGGAAAGGATGTCGGCCTATGCCAAAAAATACCAGATGGTCATGATTGTGCCGGTATACGAAAAAGAACAGCCAGGAATTTTGTACAATACTGCTGCGGTTATCGATGCTGATGGAACTTATCTGGGCAAATACCGTAAAAATCATATCCCCCATACATCAGGATTCTGGGAAAAATTTTT
>JANLYU010000062.1:0-7260 GCA_031365785.1 Flavisolibacter sp.
AACGGGTAGTTGGGCTGCAGTTACATTGATCTCGACACTATCCATCGCAAAAAGTCCTCCATCATCCTTTACACTCAGTTCAAACAAATAAACACCTGCTGTCAATTGGTTAATAGTGGTTTTGGAGGAATACGGAGCCACAATATGATAGGAAGAAGGTCCTGAAATATATTTCCAAAAATGCAAAATTATTTTTCCGTCGGGATCGGAAGAAGCACTTCCATCCAGAATCGTAGAATCCTGTGGAAGAGTAATCATTTGATCCAGACCGGCCTTAGCCACGGGCGCTTTGTTTCGAAGTACTTCAGAAGATTTTTTACATGATGTTACTATTACACAACAAAAAATAAAAAAACAGAGCGTCCATGTAGCCGGTTTCATAATCATGATAGCAAAAACTTAAGGTTTGTGCTTTATAAATCTAGGTGTACCATTCGCCATACCCTCCTTTATTTGCTCCATCCTGCCTGTTATCGACATACAACAATAATTCCCGACCAATAACATCCAGGGTATTGCAGACGTTGGACGTAGTGATGGTGGTTTATATTGAACTATTTTTCCCATACAGCCATCTGACAGGAGTTGATTTTGTATCATTGTAAATCCACGCCCAATCAGCATCTTCCTGATCATCAGCGCATTTAACCCATTTTCGTCCATCGTATCAGGATGCACAAGAGGTAGCAAAATTTACCAAACTAAAAAATGTATATTTAATTAGCGGAAATAAATGCTGAGTTCTCCTCTTCCACCGAGCCTGGGTTCAACTGTTGACTCATCCCCATTCCCCCGGCACCCCGCCTGGGTGAGGAGCAGTCACTGGATCATAACCATCGCTTTCTTTTTTTTGGCTTTTACAGGCGTTGTAATTTTGATGGCACACCCACGGTTATATTGGGGAGAAGTAGGAAATGACCTGACGCCTGCACTTCTGGAATTACCCATCAGCAGAAACTATAAACATGGCGGATGGGAAAAAAGCACCGCATTTTTTTCTTCAGGAAAAGCCCCTGTGAGCGCTTCACGCACCTATGATATATTCAATAAAAACGGTTGGGGAAGAAGTCTCCACTTCCTTTCGGCCTGGGTGTTAGTGATCAGCGGTTTTTTTTACTTGATTGCCGGCATCTTTACAGGCCATTTTCGAAAAAATGTTTTACCTGATTCAAAGGAAATAACCCCGCAAAATTTTTGGCGCGACCTGGGAAACCATATTCGTTTTCAGCTCCCACCTGCAACTGGTGGGCCTCCATATGGTTTCCTGCAGAAGTGTACGTATTCACTGGTCATCTTTTTTCTGTTGCCCTTAATCGTACTAACAGGCCTCACGATGTCACCGGCTATTACTGCGGCCTACCCATTCCTCCTTAAAATATTTTTTGGTCTGCAGTCGGCCAGGACCATTCATTTTTTTTCATCCGTAGCCCTGGAACTTTTTCTTGTGGTTCATGTGATCATGGTCATCAGGTCCGGATTTAAAAAACAAATCAGCGCCATGACATTTGGCAAATAAGATGAAAAAGAAACACCTCATCACCCGGCGCAAAGCTATCCTCACAGGAATTACTACTCTTGGGGGAATTATGCTGACCGGCTGTACCAAAAAACTGCCTCCTACGTATGGCAACATCCTGCGTATGGGAGATGCCTTTACCTATGAAGCACAAAGAACTTTACTACCTGAACAGTCGCTGGTAAAGGAATATCGCTACAGTGACATCTCCTCCTTTCCAGCCATCGGTACCACCAATCCCGCTGACGCTTCCAAACCTACCTTTAATGAATCGTACAGGCTTTTTCAGAAAAACGACTTCCGCAACTGGCGCCTTTCTGTGGAAGGCCGCGTGTCAAGACCTGCTTCATTCTCCCTGGATGAACTTCAAAAGCTACCTGCCCGAAAACAAATTACCCGTCATACCTGTGAAGAGGGATGGACAGCAATTGCTGAATGGACGGGTGTGCCCCTAAGCCTGATACTCCAAAGCACCGGGATATTATCTACTGCACGTTTTGTCAATTTCTACGCATTTGATGGATACATGGAAAGCATTGACCTGATAGATGCCTTCCATCCTCAGACAATGATCGCTTATGGTATGAATGGCCGCCAACTACCTGTACAACATGGTGCTCCCGTACGAATGCGGGTAGAAAAACAAGTAGGTTATAAAAGTGTAAAGTATCTGCAGCGAATTGTGGTTTCAGATGAGTTTGTAGATATGGGCGATTCTGGCTGGGCATGGTATGTTGGAATCTGAGAGGTACATGATAACATGCATTCCAATCTTACATTCAGCAATTCTTCACCTGATCAGCATGGATGTTGTGTTACCAGTCCTAATAATCCAGGTACTGATGTTTAATCCGTTTGCAGGTCATCCGCATGAAAACAATTTCACTAGGTTCAGGGAAAAAAAAGCCAGCCTTGAGGCTGGCTGAATTTCAAAATATTTAAAAGAAAAAACTTAATTCTTCTTGACTTCACGCTTTACGCGAACACCACTGTAGTGTTTTCTTTTTGGATGAAGTACATTATGAACCTTTTGTGTGGGGGTGGTTGTCTTCTTTACTTTGGTTTTAGTATGGGGCGTTTCAATCTTAGTCTTTTTTTCATTTGACTTTTTTTCAATTACCTGGGCAGAAACGGATAACCCTAATAGGGTAGAAATAAAAAAACAGAATAGAATCTTTTTCATGATAGAATTTATAATATTTATGCAATTTTCAGGCCATTAACCTGTGAGAATCAGCTACCTGATCTTGTTCTACTAATTTAATTCCCTATATTATCTTGCTTCACGCCTTCCACCACATATTTTGTATCGCCATTCCACGGAAGATGATTCCTCTTTTGTTTATAATGTAAAGTAACGTGCTTACCTTCCAAATCGAACATCATTTTCGCAATGCTGTCATTGGTTACCGAAAAGTAGAATTTTTCGGAGGCAATGATTACACTACCAGTGGAGGCAATGCTACTCATGATCAGCTCACCTTCATAAGTTTTGAATACATTGCCCTTCTTGGAGAATTTTTGAAGAATCCCGGAGCGGTTTCCTTCACTGTAGGTGTTATAATAATTCCAATAAATAAACACGGAAAGAATTAACAGTACTATTACAATTCCCCAAACCAATACTTTTCTCATCCACTATTTTTGAAGGATAAAAATAATCGTTTCCAATGGGTGGGTCATTATTAATATTATACAGGCCAATTTCAAAGCTGGAATCTAAGTGGACCGGATTGCTGTAGACCCTGAGCCTGGCAGCTGTATGTCTGAAAGTGTTTGAAAAACCATGACCTGCTCAAATTCCAGAATGTATGGGGGTCACCAATTGAATTGGGGAACCATTACGCTGTGCCAGTCACTCATGACCATTTGAATTTTGTAGTTTTAAATCTTGGACCCTGGTACTTGGCACCGGGACATCCTTCCTTTGACGTTTTACAACTGGCCAATATGATCAGGAAGATGAAGAGAAGAAGCTTTGTTTTCATAGTATGGATTTGGTCTGAGACCTATACCACTAAAATACTATTTGATAACGTAAGATCATAACGGTAGAGTAAAACAAATCCTAGTGGTATTACTCGTCACCTTCACCTCTGAATAAGAAATGATTAAACATTTCTAATTGTTTAATGTGTACAGTATCACATTCCCGTATTGTTTGTTTGAAACGCCTCCCCAATTCTAATATTTATCTCTTCATTCAATGATTGCTTCCATATCAGCAATTTCATTTTCATGAGATGCTATGATCCTTTCAGATAATTTTTTTACTTCAGGATTTTTGATGTTGGCATGTTTACTAACCTTTATAGCAGTTGAACGATGTAATGTCCTTGCTTTCATATATTGTACAACACTTACAGGTGTTTGTATACTTAGAAGAAATAATGTTACGACAAAAAAATAATTCTAGCTGATACTTTATTCCATTCCACCTTTTGGTAGGATACATTTTCCCATCATCAACAACATCACCTTAGCCATTAATATGCAAAAATTCTTGTAACTCATACAATTATTTTTATGGACCAATAAAAATAATAATCAATAATATTGAATTAATTAATTTGCCTTTTTGTGCCATTTTATCAAAGTCCGGGCAAATTTAATGTGACTTCTTGCCAGAAGTCATTAATTGTGCACTATCATAACATATATTAACAAGCATAAAAAGACATGTTTTTGAAATGAATTGTGCGGATTAAAAAGCAGATGCTCATTAATCTACAATCTGTTGAGTCTTCCGCCATCCACTTCAATCATGGCACCTTGCACAAAAGCTGCATCGTCAGAAGCAAGAAAAGCAGCCACGGCAGCAATATCTTCGGGTTTGCCTACGCTGTCTTTGCTCACCTGTTCAAGACCAGCCTTAATATTTGGATTTTCCCATAACATAGGTGTATCAATAGCGCCTGGTAAAATTGCATTTACACGTATGCCTTTAGCTTTTCCTTCTATTGATGCAGACCTTGTAAGTGAAAGCAGCGCAGCTTTAGCGGCTGCGTAAGTGGCTACCATGGGTGTTGTTTCAATAGCATGAATACTTGAAATATTTATAATGGCTCCGCCATTTTTCATGTGTAGAAAAGCATATTTTGTAAAAAAGAAAGCTCCCAACAAATCAACATTTAATATTCGGTGCCAGTCGTCTGCTGTTTGCTCTTCCAACTTTTTGAAAATCATCAGTCCGGCATTATTCACTATAACATCAAGGCTACCAAATTCATTAATAGATCCAATAACAGTCGCTTCTACCTGTTGTTCATTGCTTACATCGCACTGGCTGATCCACACACCTTCTGTGCCCGCATTAATAAGATCATTCTGAGCATTTTTAAGCATATCAGTACTGATATCTGCCAAAACAATTTTTGCTCCTTCTGCTGAAAATCTTTTCGCTGTAGCTAAACCGATTCCTCCTCCTCCACCAGTAACAATCACAGTTTTATTTTTAAATCTCATATAGAATTTTTAGCGGCATTTAACAATTCGGGTGTGTTGGATTCATTTTTTTCAGCCTTTTCTGCATCCTTATTGTTTTCCCTGCTTATTTTAAATTCATCAGGAACTACAATGGGTACATTAAGACAAACACTTTGCGTTGGAAGAACCTCGCGCCAGTCCTTAATCAATTGTTTATAGGCTTCACCAACAGGTCTTATATTCCTTTCTAGATCATATAAGCCAAGAGGATTAACCCTTCCATTATTTTCACAAAGGGCGGTGTCCCAATCCACCTGGTCAGTAAGTGAATACCAGGTAAAACCAACAATAGGTACGCCATCATTTCTAACTCTTATTACATTCGTCCATTCTTTCCACAACCATTTTACTGCCTCATCACCATGAGGTCCCTGTTGCAAATTTGTTTCAGTATGCATAACAGGTATCTTATAGCGGTCATAGTATTGAGAAGTAATTACGTGAAATCCGAATATTTCACCTGAAGCAGACGTGCTTCCATCTTCCCTTACCCGATGCTCATTTGTGATATAATAATCATTTCCCATGATACAATGACGCTTCAGATTATTATTCAGAAAAAAATGATATTCCTCCCTTGTCATTCCATTGTCTATTAGGTATTCATACATATCTGACTCAATACGTTTTCCATAATTAAGATCAAGTGATAGAAATCGTCTTGCATTCATAATCTCAGCTGGTTTTATGGCTTTTGGATTGGCTGCATGAAAATATTCAGATGATTCGCTTTGAATAAAAATAGCGTCTGACCTGTTATCAAGTATTGCCCTCATAGCAAGTACATTAGCCTTTACAATATGTTTTAGCGATGTCACAAACGAAACATCAGTTGTAAGTTGTTCATTCCACCATCCATAATAGCCTGAAAACAAAGCGCAGATATACATTTCATTAACTGGGGTGTACAACTGAATCCACGGAAATCTTTTTGAAAATTCACTGGCATATTTAGCAAATAAGGCTGGAAAATCCGGATTTTGAAAATTACCTACCCAGTCGGGAACTCCAAAATGGCAAAGGTCAACAATAGGAATAATCCTTTTTTCTTTCAGAGCATTAAAAGTATCATCGGCAAAGCTCCAATCATATTTATCTGCTCCGATAAAAGTAGTATGAATGGGTGGCCCATACCTGAGAAAATTGATCCCCAATTCTTTAACAAGGTCAAAATCTTTCTTCCAGTGAGTGTAGTGCCCGCACTTATCCAGTTCGTCCATTCTTATTTTACCATTATTGATAGTAGGCGTACTGTTTTCTATACCTGTAGCAAACATGAATCTATGATACATAAACACTAGTTTGACAATTTACATGCCATTAAGACTAAATTAATTTCTTATAAATTAACCGATTACTGTAGTGTGCGTTTAATTCTTAAATTATTTATTTTAGAATAACTATCGATCCTGATTTTGCTATTTAAGTGCAATAAGTAAAATAAACGCCTTTCTCCCATTCCGAAAAGATTGGTCTGAGATACAGCTACCCTTCCGGTTAGGAAGGGATCAATCCAATAAGTGAGGGGCAAAGTATGTTTGTTTTAGCCCTAACTCTTGGCCCCTCGTCTGTCCTTTATAGAACTTTCCACGTAATATTTACTTTAATCATTCTCAAATAAAAAGGCAGTTGTAAAATTTTTTAAAGGATGCAAAAGTATTTATCCTTTTGTATTACGATAAAAAAGTAAATAACGAACAGGAGGGAATAAATTGAATAAGCCCATTTAATTATTATCCTAACCATTAATTGCTAACTATTGAATTGTCGCAGGTGATGATCGATATGTTTATACAACATATAACCTATATTTTTCTTCGTCATTGCTCCAAAAAATGGATGAATAAATCCCTCATTGGAGAAATTTTTATACTCCTGAATTAGCTGGAGCCATTTGCTCTTTTCTTCAGCAAAATTGGTAGGATGCTTTACTTTAAAAGATGGAACGGTTGGTAGGTTTTTTTTATTGGCTCATCTTTCATCATATCTTTTAATCCCATCTTCCCAAACAATCTGCCAAGAAATGACTGTTTATATTTCTTTTTACCTAAAGCCATTTCATCCCATTGCGAACAGTGCTTCATCATTTGAGATACAGTCATTTTGCCCCATTGAGACGGGCTATTTTCATTCAAAGAATGTATTCTAGTGACCAATTCGTCTCTTGTGCTATTGTCAAATATTGTTTTCATATCGAAATTCAATTAAAACATTAGCTGGATTCGCCAGAAATTCAGCCCTGAATGTTCAATGGTTGC
>JANLYU010000087.1:0-19355 GCA_031365785.1 Flavisolibacter sp.
GCGTTGTAGTTTTACGGGTATAAAAACTTATTCACCGTTAATTCGCTAAGGAGGTTTGCAGGCTTATCCAATTGAGATATCAATAAATTTTAATCTTAAAAAATAGGATGAAGTATATTTAATTAGTCGGATTCACCAAGGATTTAAATTCAATATTTCCCACATGAAAGTGATGATCTATTTGCTCATTTTTATTCCATGCTCCATCACCCACTGCATCTTAACTACCGATCCATTGAAATAGCAAATCCAACAGGTTCATGGATAGGGTTCTGCTAAAACTTACTTCAATAGCGCCCCAAATCTTTTCAGGTCATTGACTTCAGCTGAAGTGAGTGGCTGATTGTTCTGGTATTTGGACTGAAGAAAAAGTACCGTTTTGTGATGGGGATATTTTTTAAGAAGACTGTCAATCAGGTTTCCAATTTCTTCATCTTTTTGATAAAGTGGAGTATTGGCTTCAGGTTTTTCAGATTTGTACCGGGTAGGCATTTTTTTAATCAATGCTTCAAGCGCTGCCAGTTTTCCGGGTGGCAGGTTTTCAATAGAGGAAGCCTTACTAAATAATCCTTCCAATTGTTTCTTGGTAAGCCATCCGCGGCTGATATATTGTTTATACAGGCTGATAATAAAAGAAGATACCGGGTATGCCATGATACAGGCCTCCAGTATTTCATTAATGATGTCAATCCCCGGTCTGTTATTTTCCATAATTACAGTGCAAAGGTACAGGTACCCATTTTACGGAAACTCCTCGTCGCATGAAAGTGTTGCTACATCATTCATTTCCTAACGGTAAATTTCAATCACCGCATCGTATCAAAATAAACAGCCTTCGTTTCAAGCGAAGGCTGTTTAGCGTAGCTATATCAAACAAATTATCTCTTGATAAAATTGCTCAGTGTTACATAGTGCGTCCTTGACTCAGGGTCCATATAAATATTATACACCGTAGGATAATATGTATTGGTAATTGCAAACAAAGCAGGTTGCGCATAGGGCATGCTCAATCTGGCACCGCTTTGCAAGTAAGCAAGTGTGATCATGGGTTCTACAAAAGTGAATTTATGATTGGACGATCCATAAATTAAAGTTTGTGTAAACGTACCCGGAGCTACCGGATGCTGGGTATCGATCCAATGTTTCCCCATTTGAGGTACACCACCCGGAGTAGGGAAATAGGTAGATGGCATATAGCCCAATGGTGGAAGCATATCAGAAATGACTCCATTGATAGCTTCTCTTTCAGGAATTCCGATCAGGTAAAAATGAAAATCAAAATGGGGCGCACCAAAAAGCACCTCGGGTTCGTGTCCATGAACGTTCCAGTTGATCCACACATGGTTGAAGGGCGTAGCTTCAGTGGCCATATGCTGCAACGGAATTACATAAGATGGATGAGCTAACGGATCAGGTGATAAACCGGATAGAGCTGCATCTGTCATTTCCACTCCTAATTCCAGGGGCACGCCATTATGGTTGATGGTAATGAAGGACCTTACCTTACCATTTCCGAAATTAACCTGTGGGCCCTTGAATGTATTTGATTTTTCTTCCTTTTCCTCCTTGTTGGAATTAGAGGAGAATTCATTGTTTCCTGTCTCTTTTGTTTGAATTTCTTTTTTACAGGAGAAAAGAAGGGGAATGCTTGCTGTTATGAACAGCAGTAGCCATGGTTGACGCTTGATCATTGTGATTGATTTAGTTAATGATGTTAAAGATCAGGGGGTACTGATGATAGTTGGCATAAGCAATGGATAGGATCACCTGCAGCGGTAACTGATTGAAATAAATAAGATCGATGTAACATGAAAATGAGAAACAGCAGATGGCACTTCTAATTTACTACTCTGGCGGGTGCTTGTCAAAAATATAATCTCCAAGGCAATGGTTGGTCTATATTAATTTTTCCATGTATATCATTCAGCTTAGCATTTCCTTATTTTAAATAACGTGTCTTGAAATGTGATGGATTTTCACCGGTTATTTTTTTAAACATCTTATTGAAATAAGAAAGGCTTTGAAAACCTACACCATAACAGGCTTCAGAAACGCTTTTATCCTGCAGCAACCATGTTTTGGACTGATTAACCCTGTATTGATTAACAAAATCGGTAAAGGTCATCTTTGTCTGTTTTTTGAAATACCTGCAGAAGGCGGGCGTACTTAAATGAACACTTGCAGCTACTTTATGTACATCAGGAGTTTCATTATAGTGGGCATGTATATAACTATAAATAGTTCCGATACGGATTTTGTCATTCAGGAAAAGCTTTACGCTGGTATCACGGTCATTCAGTTCAACAACTTCTTCCGACATGGCCATTATTTGAAAGGCCTTGATCAGGCAAAGCAATTGTTCGAAAGGTTCAATGGTTTGCATGTATTTCAGCATGTCCACTACCTTTTCCTTAGTATGACCTGAAAAAGAAAGTCCAAGACTCGCCCGTTCAAAAAGTCGTAGGATGGAGCCAAATTCGGGGGTGTTATAAAAAGAATCGCCTAGAAAATTTTCTTTCAGTTGCACCACGATCTGCCTGTATTGTGTTTTCAGGCCATAGTCAAAATTGAGGTGAGGAATATTGGGCCCGATCAGCACCAGGTCACTTCCCATATAGCTGGAAATATGCTGGCCCACGTGCCGGATGCCGGCACCTGCTTCTACATATACCAGTTCGTACTCAGGATGATAATGCCAGAAGAAATTATTACTGAGGCTGGGTTGAAACAACCTGAACGACTGGCCCGGATCTGCCAATACCTTTTCTTTCTGGATCTTCAATTGATTTATTTCCTGTAAAGCTACAATTTCAACCAGTTTATCTAAAAATTGGTCAATGCAGAGCAAAAGATAGTCATTGTGGATGTGGGTGCCTTTGATCTCTCCAATTAGTTTTGGCTATTGTTCAAATTAAAAACTAAACATGCAACAGCCTACCATGGCCCCCACAATGGCCGTTAATGCACATCAGGACATTCCGGGTAATCCATCCACTGCTATTACTAGTAAAATAAAACTGAACGATCGGAGTAATGGTCAGCCACTCCGCGTCTTGAGTGAAGATGACTGGCAATTCTGGATCACCAACGGGTACATCGTTATTAAGCAGGCAGTCCCCAAAGAACAGGTTCAAAAACTGGCAGATTTTCTCTGGGAGTTTGAGGAGAAGGAGCCAGGAAATCCAGACACGTGGTATACCCCGGCTCGTGCGGAAATGAAAATGAAAGAACTGACCAATACCGGTATGGTGGAAATCTATAACCACCAGCTCCTGTGGGATAACCGCCAGTATCCAAAAATTCATGAAGCCTTTACAGACATCTGGGGAACAGAAAAATTATGGGTAACAATTGACAGGGCCAATCTGAATCTTCCCATAAGACCAGGTTTTGAATACAAAGGTTTCATTCACTGGGACTATGATCCGGAAACCAGGCCTCAGAATGTTCAGGGCGTACTGGCACTCGCCGACCAGACTGATGAAAATATGGGAGGATTCCAGTGCATTCCCGAATTGTACAGGAACTATCATACCTGGAAACTTACACAACCAGAAGACCGTGATCATTTTAAGCCCGACGTATCCGGTTTTGAAATAGTAAAAGTAAAAATGAATGCAGGCGACCTGTTGATTTTTAATAGTACCGAACCTCATGGTATCCGGCCCAATACCAGCAAGGATAAGGTTCGTCTGGCGCAATATATTTCTATGATGCCTGCAGAGGAAGACAATGAAGCTTTGCGACAATGGAGAATAACTTCCTGGAAAGAAAGAAAAGCACCTGAAGGTTATGCGTTTCCAGGCGATCCTAGAAACTGGGAACAAACCAAGTATGAAACCGCTAAACTGTCGGCCTTGGGTAAAAAATTATTGGGATTGGAACGCTGGTAACAAATTCGAAACCGTTCCACATACGGGTGTGCGTGATCGATGCGTTCCTAAACAGAATGTTGGATTGTTATAAAATCGAATTCATTTTCATTCAACTGTTCTTCCGCTTGAATTTGTTATATTTCTTTTCCTAAATAGTTGGTATGCTACAGCAAAGACTTAAGATGAATAAGATCCTCGTTTCAATTGTCCTGTATCTTTTACCAGCCCTGACCATACTGGCGCAACCTACAGAAAAGATCATCAAGGTGATTGTAGCACCTGATCATGTGAACTGGCAGTACAAAGTGGGTGAACCGGTTAGGTTTTCCGTTTCCATCCTTCAATATGGAAATCCGGTGAAGCAAGCGAAGATCCGGTATGAAGTGATGCCTGAAAAAATGCCTGCTTCAAAAACAGCATCCATTACTTTATCCGAAGGCACCGCAATCATTGATGGGGGCACCCTGAAAATGCCTGGCTTTCTGCAATGCATGGTTTGGGTAATAGTGGATGGCAGCGAGTACAGAGGCCTGGCTACCGCCGGATTTGAACCACTGCGCATTGAACCCACCACCAATGTGCCTTCCGATTTTATGGATTTTTGGAACAAGGCATTAAATGACGAGTCAAAAATTCCAATCGACGCCCGCATGACGCTCTTGCCGGAGCGCTGTACGGAAACCGTGAATGTGTACCAGGTGAATCTGCAAAACTTTAATTCGAGCCGGCTCTTTGGGATCGTTTGCATCCCTAAAAAAGAAGGAAAATACCCGGCCATTTTAAAAGTGCCTGGAGCTGGCGTACGTCCTTATTATGGTGATGTGGCAATGGCTGAAAAAGGAATGATCACATTTGAAATTGGCATCCACGGAATTCCCGTTACTATGGATCCCGGTGTATACAACAACCTGGCTGTGGGAGCTTTGAATAACTATTGGACTTTTGGTTTGGACGACAAGGACCAATATTATTATAAACGCGTGTACCTGGGCTGTATCAGGGCTAATGATTTTTTAGTTGGGTTACCACAGTTTGATGGTCAACACCTTGCTGTTACCGGGGGTAGCCAGGGTGGTGCATTGAGCATGGTTACTGCTGCGCTGGACCCACGGGTAAAATATCTTGTTGCCTACTATCCCGCACTGTGTGATTTGACAGGTTATTTCCAAAACCGTGCGGGTGGATGGCCGCATTTGTTCAATAAAAATAATATCGCCTTCAACGGAAAAAAAGACAAGATCGAAACTTCAAAATATTTTGACGTTGTGAACTTTGCCAGACTCATTAAAGTTCCCGGCTTTTACTCATGGGGATTCAATGACGAGGTGTGTCCGCCTACCTCCACCTACGCTGCATACAATGTCATCAATGCACCCAAAGAATTATTCCTGGCACTTGAAACAGGGCACTGGACTTTTCCTGAGCAAACTGAAAAATCGAATGCATGGCTGTTTGAAAAATTATTGCCTGTGCATGCGCCAACAAAAAACTAAGTAAAGCGTTGAAGAAGGAAGATACCCTGCACCTCACATTGCCGGAAAGCAGAAAAGCAATTTATGCAAAACAACCTTCAGCTGCTGGCCCAACACTGGAATTTTGTTAATACTTGAACCACAAGTTTCAGGCTTGCTCATATAATTGGATCAAATGCTCAGCAACAAAATTTGCTGGTAAAAAGGTCTACCACCAACTTCACTTGACATACATCAATTCATTTCTTATTTTTTATCAATCCTAAAGGGGTTCATTCTATTTTAACTTGCGCCTCCTTCTGAGGTTCAAAAGAGTGGGCATAAGGGATTCTGTTTCATGGCACACTCATCACCAACCACAGGACATTACCGATAATTATAAAAAATGAAAGAGCAGGTTTTATTAACACCCTATCAGTCAGCAAAATTGGAATTAAAGAATCGTATGGTAATGGCCCCGATGACGCGCAGCCGTTCGGATAATCCTGGAAACGTGGCTACCGCACTTACCGCTATATATTATGCGCAGCGCGCAACGGCCGGCCTTATCATTACTGAAGGCACATTTGTAAGTGCCAAAGCTGTTGGCTTTGTAAATGTTCCAGGAATTTATACCAATGAACAGGTAGAAGGATGGAAGCTGGTAACGAAAGCGGTGCATGAAAAGGGTGGAAAGATATTCGCGCAGTTATGGCATGTCGGTCGTTTGTCACACCCGGATTTTCATCAGGGAGAATTGCCTCATGCACCTTCAGCGATCAATCCAAAAGCGAAAGCATTTACCAAAGATGGTTTCGTAGATACGGTTACTCCAAAAGAAATGACGATCACTGACATCCGGCAAACTGTTCAGGATTTCAGGAACGGCGCAGCAAATGCTGTCCAAGCCGGATTTGATGGAATTGAACTGCATGCCGCCAATGGCTACCTCCTGCATCAATTTTTCAACGGCGTATCCAACCACCGCAAGGATGAATATGGGGGTACTATCGAAAACAGGGCCCGCATCTTATTTGAAATTCTAGATGCGTTTAAAGGAGTTATTGACTACGGTCGTGTAGGTGTGCGTTTCAATCCGTCCATGCACCAGGCACAGGGAATGGAAGTGGACGAACTGACCATTCCTACATTTGAATACATCATTACCCGGCTTAATCATTATGGGTTGGCTTATATCCATTTAACAGAACCGTTTACCCCTGTACAAAATGTGCCGCATGCTGTAACGGAAGTAGCGCGTCATTTCAGGCCATTGTACAATGGCACCCTGATCATCAACAAAGGATTCACCCAGCAGACCGGCAACCGTGTGATTGAAGAAAATGAGGCTGACCTGGTGGCTTATGGTGTTCCATTTTTATCCAACCCTGACCTGGTAGAACGTTTCAGAAAAAATGCTCCGCTGAATGTACCGGATAACCAGACATTTTATACACCAGGGAAAAAGGGATATATCGACTATCCATCCATGACCGCATAGTCTGTAAACAAAGATTTTAAATCGAAATTATGAAAGTTGAAATCTGGTCAGATATCGTTTGCCCATTTTGTTATATCGGCAAGCGCAAATTTGAAAAGGCGCTGGAATCATTTGATGGAAAAGAAGGGGTAGAAATTGAATGGAAAAGTTTTCAGCTAGACCCTAGCCTGCAATATGTAGCCGGACAATCTGTGCATGAATACCTCGGCAGAAGAAAGGGGCGCACCGCAGCTGAAGGCAAACAAATGAATGATGCCATGGCGGGTATGGCGAGGGAGGTTGGACTTGAATATAATTTCGACCAGGCCATCATTAACAATACTATGGACGCGCACCGCCTGCTGCACCTTGCCAAAAAGCGGGGGTTGCAGGATGCTATGAAAGAACGCTTATTTGCGGCTTATTACACAGAAGGGAAAAATATTGGCCACCAGGAAACATTGTTGCAATTGGGGGAAAGCATCGGCCTGGACCCGGTTGAAATAAGAAATATTTTGAAGTCGGATACTTTTCGTGAGGAAGTGCTACAAGATCAGGAAGAAGCAGAACAGATAGGTGTGAACGGAGTTCCCTTTTTTGTATTCAACCATAAATATGCGGTTTCAGGGGCACAACCTACTGATGTATTCAGGCAGGTGTTAGATAAAGTAAGGTTGGAAGAACGACCATTAACTGTTGAAAATGAAACAGGTTTTTGTACCACCGATGGAACTTGTTCTTAATTCCATTTCATCATCATCAAACTAACTCTATATGCAATCATTACAAGGAAAAATAGCGCTGGTAACAGGCGCGGGAAAAGGAATTGGCAAAGCGATTGCCCTGGCATTGGCGAAAGAAGGAGTTCAGGTAGGCTTGGTGGCGAGAACTGAAAAAGATATCAAAGCAGTGGCTGGAGAAATTACCAAGCACGGAGTAAAAGCGGCTTATGCAACAGCCGATGTAAGCCTCCGTAGCGAAGTGGAAACAGCCGTTGATCAATTGAAAAAAGAATTGGGGGATTTCGACATCCTGATCAATAATGCTGGCACAGGAACATTTGGTAAATTTTTAGAACTGGAACCAGAAGTATGGGAACAGCAGATCAGGGTGAATGTGTTTGGGGTGTATTATACAACACGTGCTATTCTTCCCGCCATGATAGAAAGAAAAAGCGGCGACATTGTAAACATATCCTCTACTGCCGGTAAAACAGGTAACGCTTTTACCAGCGCTTACAGTGCGTCTAAATTCGCTGTCTTTGGACTGAGCGAAAGCCTGATGCAGGAAGTAAGGAAGTTCAACATTCGCGTGACTGCCATGGCGCCGAGTACTGTAGTAACAGACCTTGCACAAAGCGCCAACCTGATTACCGGAGATCCGGAAAAGGTGATGCACCCTGAAGACTTCGCGGAATTGATCATTTCCCAATTAAAACTGAACCGAAGGATATTTGTAAAGGAAGCCAGTGTTTTTTCTACCAACCCTTAAACAGAACCATATTCGCAATTCATTGATCATCCGATTTCTAAATGGAAGTAAAATTTTGTGAATTCGATCAATGGGTATCTGTAATTTCAATACATGAAAATTATGATCAGAACTATTTCGGTGCTATTTCTTGTCCTGTCTTTTACACCCTCCCATGCTTTCAAAGGACATGAATTCTATGAAGTGAGAACCTATTACTTTGAAAACAAGGACCAGGAAAACCTGCTGGATCAATACCTGCAAAACGCACTGCTTCCGGCTCTTCACCGGATGAAAATCAATAAAACAGGCGTATTCAAGCCAATTGATAATGATACCAGCAGCCTCAAACGGATCATTGTTTTTATTCCTTACCAGCAGGAAAAAGATTTCTTCAGCCTGGAAAAGCAACTGGACAAAGACCAAGCGTACACCACCAGCGCGAAAGAATATTGGAACACGGTGTCTACTGCTCCTCCGTATAAACGTTTCGAGAAAGTGCTGCTGGAAGCTTTCCCTAAAATGCAGGTGTCGAAGAAACCATCACTTTCTTCTCCCGTCGCCGACAGGGTGTATGAGCTTCGCAGTTATGAAAGTGCCACCGAAAAACTATACAGGAATAAAGTGGAAATGTTCAATGAAGGAGGAGAAGTGGCCCTTTTTGAAAGACTTAACTTTCACGCGATATTTTATGGAGGGGTGCTGGCAGGAAGTAAAATGCCAAACCTGATGTACATGACCTCATTTGAAAACATGGATGATCGCAATGCACACTGGAAAACATTTACTGCGGATCCTGAATGGAAAAAATTATCAGCCCTCCCGCAGTATCAGAAGAACGTTTCAAAAGCGGATATTATTCTAATGAGAGAAACAGCCTATTCAGATTTGTAAGTCTCCCTAGTGGCAGCCAGGAAGATGATGGCCCATTAATTTTTCAATGGCTTCACCATGATGTCTTTGTAATACACCTTGCTGTTGGGATCATGTCCCTGTAGCGCAAAAGTGCCGCTGCCCAGCCTTCTTTCCTTGCGGTCAGGGAGTTGGTCTATATCAGTGGGCTCGGTATACTCCATCACAATTTTATCATTGATCATCGCGGTCACTTTATGTGCGTTTACAATCACTTTCTCTGTAAACCATTCATTATCTTTTACAAATACCTCCCTCACATTTTGAAAGCCATAGAGGCTCCCTGTGCGTATCCAGTCGGTATGAGAATTATTTACCTGGATTTCATATCCTTTGGATGGCCAGCCATTTTCCTGGAAAGCTGTATGAATAAAAATTCCTGAATTGGAGCCGGGTGTGGTTTTGACCAGAGCTTTGAATTCAAAATTTTTGAAATTGTGGTCCATTACTGGGCCTTCATAAAACAGGTGGGCCCTTGGCCCGTGAACGATGATCATGCCACTATCTACAGAAAATGTTCCTGGGTTTTCACTTGGCCTCCAATTATTCAGGGTCTTACCATCAAATAACGAAGTCCAACCTTCCGGGATACCGGAAGCTGATTTTTTGGTGGAAGCGCAACTGGTACCTACCAGCATGACTAACAAGAGAAATTTGAACATACATGAATTTACTTTTAAATATACCTGAAAAGGTGTTACGAAACACTTGCCAAATGATGATTATCAGGAAGCCAAATCAAAGAGCCATTCTGCGCGGTTGGAGGCTTCGTGGGAAAACATATTTTTACGGGTAGTAGAGAAGCTGCCAGAGATCACCGGATGTATGGATTTAAATAGAGCATGCTGGTGATTTGTGAGGAGGACCACCTAACTTCAATAAATTCTTACTAAGGATGAAAAAACGATTGGCTGAAAATGGGTTGTTAAGCATCTTACTGGCTGGAGTATTATTTTTTATTTCAGCCACTTCTAATGGTCAGTCGCACAAACTTCCACCATTCAGGATGATGCAGGCGAATGGCAAGGTATTCAAAGCCGAAGACCTGCCTGTAGGCAAACCTATTCTGTTGGTTTATTTTTCTCCTGATTGCGACCATTGCATTAAAATGCTGCGGGCATTTTTCAAAGATGCAACAGGTTTCAAAAAAGCTTCACTGGCATTCATTACTTTTTTAACCCTGGATAAAGTAGCCACTTTTGAAAAATCATATGGCCTGAAGCAATATCCCAACCTGTACCTGGGAACCGAAGGGACCAGTTTTTTTGTAAGAAATTATTTTAAGATACGTGAGCTTCCGTTTGTGGCATTGTACAATAAAAACGGAGATTTTATCAGGTCGTACAGTAAGGACATTGACTGGAAAGATCTAAGGAACCGGCTTCGTTCCCTTCCTTAGAAAGTATTGCCTTATGATCCTATGCAGAACATCGCCCCATTTAGTTTCAAAAACAGCGTATGTATATTAAAGAAAATGGACCTGCAGGCACTTTGTTGAAAACCCAGTCGTCTGCACGCGCTTCTGCCTACGTAATGCGCATTTCACTCACCGCCGCATTAGCTGGATTTATCTTTGGGTTTGATACGGTGGTGATATCGGGGGCTAACCTTCCTATTAAGGAACTGTGGCACACTTCCCCGTGGTTTCATGGTTTTTTTATTATGTCCATGGCCTTATGGGGTACCGTAGTCGGTGCTATCTTCGGTGGCATGCCCACCCAGAAGTGGGGCCGTAAAAAGGTGTTGGTATGGATTGGTATTTTGTTCAGTGTATCCGCCCTGGGAACTGCGCTGGCACCTGACCCGTATACATTTTCTATTTTCCGCTTCATCGGCGGACTTGGCATCGGGGTTTCTTCTGTAGCTGCGCCAACTTATATTTCAGAAATTTCAATTCCATCCAACCGCGGTCGGTTGGTGGCCCTCTACCAGTTCAATATTGTTTTTGGGATATTGATTGCTTTTTTATCCAATTACTTTTTCAAAGGAATTGGCGGTGTGAACGACTGGCGCTGGATGCTGGGTGCACTGGCAGTTCCGTCTCTCATCTATTCCATTATGGTGATCGGCGTACCTGAAAGTCCGCGGTGGTTGCTTACAAATAAAAAAGATGACGGTACCGCCAAAAAAATATTGACCCGGCTGGGAGTAGCCGATGTGGATCAGGAAGTGGCTTCCATCAAGGCCAGCCATCTCCATGAAATTTCATTGGGTAATGACACTGGTATGTTCAGTTCCAAATACAAGACGATTCTGTGGCTGGCGTTTATGGTAGCTTTCTTCAACCAGCTGTCGGGCATCAATTTTATTTTATACTATGCACCTGAAATACTGGAAAGAGCCGGACTGGCGTCAAAAGATTCATTACTGAACTCCATTGCACTTGGGGGAACCAACCTCATTTTCACCTTTGTGGGTTTGTATCTCATTGACCGACTAGGCAGAAAAACCCTGCTGGCCATTGGTTCAGTGGGTTATATATTGAGCCTCGGCATGGTAGCATGGGCATTTTATACCCACGCAGGTCCTTTTATTCTAATGACATTTTTATTATTATTTATTGCCTCGCATGCCATTGGACAGGGTGCGGTAATCTGGGTGTTTATTTCAGAAATTTTTCCCAACAAAATAAGGGCACTGGGTCAGTCTTTCGGAGCCAGCGTGCACTGGGTATTCGCTGCCCTGATCACCTTAATAACACCTGTATTCCTGGATAAGGATAATGGAATTTTCAAAGACAACCCATGGCCCATTTTTGCTTTTATGATGTTATTGCAATTGGTTTGGATCTTTGTAAAAGTTCCGGAAACAAAGGGTGTATCACTGGAAAACCTGGAGAAGCAACTCGTAAGGGAATAATCTATGTCCATCACGGTGCAGCTTCCGGCCATTTGGCTGATTGACCAACCTATAACCTGGTAAGCGATGATGTATAAATTAAAATATTATTTTTTTCTGATCTTGTTGGTTGCCTGTGGCCATTCCAAAAAAATGACGGCACCTGCAACTTCTTATAATGAAAAGTACCGTCCACAAATTCATTTTACGCCGCAGGCAAAATGGATGAACGACCCTAACGGACTGGTTTATTCCAAAGGCACTTATCATTTATTCTACCAATTTTATCCCGACAGCACCGTGTGGGGACCTATGCATTGGGGCCACGCCACCAGTAAAGACCTGGTTCACTGGCAGCATCAGCCTATTGCGCTATACCCTGATAGCCTTGGATATATTTTTTCAGGGAGCGCGGTGGCTGATGTGTTGAATACATCCGGATTCGGTACAGCAGGAAACACTCCGTTAGTAGCTATTTTCACTCACCACGATCCGAAAGGTGCCAGTGCAGGACGGAGCGATTACCAGAATCAGAGCCTGGCTTATAGTTTGGATGAAGGAAAAACCTGGACCAAGTACTCCGGAAACCCGGTATTGAAAAATCCTGGGATTAAAGACTTCCGGGATCCTAAAGTGAGCTGGAATGAAGCCCGCAAATGCTGGATCATGACACTGGCAACTCTCGACCGCATTACATTTTTCTCCTCCCCCAATTTGAAAGACTGGACCAAGGAAAGCGAATTTGGAAAAGAAGTAGGCGCGCATGGCGGTGTATGGGAATGCCCGGACCTGTTTCAATTAGAGTACGGTGGAAAAAAAGTATGGGTCCTGATCGTGAACATTAATCCGGGCGGACCGAACGGAGGGTCCGGCACTCAATATTTCATTGGAGATTTTGACGGACACCAGTTTATTCCTTACCAGACAGATACCCGGTGGTTGGATTATGGTCCCGATGAATATGCCGGCATCACCTGGTCGAATACCGGTACAAGAAAAATTTTTCTGGGGTGGATGAGTAATTGGCAATACGCAACGGTTGTGCCTACAGAAACATGGAGAAGCGCCCTGACGGTGCCGAGAGACCTGAGCCTGGAAAAAATAGGAGAAAAATATTTAATCCGCTCCACACCGGTACCGGAATTGGATCGAATAGGAGAAGCTACGGACGGATTGAAGAATATGGATGCGAGAGAGCTCGATGTGACTGCCACTACCGGGATGTTCAATGGTGCTACCCGTGTTCACCTCACCGCCGACAGCATCACCACCTTTTCCATAACACTCTTTAATGAAGCTGGACAAAAAGTGGTGATCGGTTATGATAAAAGTTCCAACCGGTATTTTATTGACCGTACTTTATCAGGCCAGGTAAAATTTGAAAAGGGATTTGCATCCAGATCAGAAGCGCCCCGCTTTTCGAACCAGCAGGCAGTTGATCTGACGCTGGTGATTGATGTGGCTTCCGTAGAATTATTTGCAGATGGGGGTCTTACCACCATGACAGGCATTTTCTTTCCTGATCACCCCTTCACAAAAATAAAAATTCAGTCGCCTTCCGTTTTCAAAATAAGCGGCTTACAATATTCCAGGCTCCACTCCATATATGAAAACGAGGGTGTGGCGCGTCAATAACAACACGGTTTGCCGAAAGAATAACAGCAATTGTATTGGATGGAAGGATCAGGCGCGGGTGAACAGGTTGGGTGTTAGTGTAAAGATCTTTTTATCCTTGATCATTTTTTGAACGAGCATATAGATAACAGGAGCAGGGTTGACCGGTTGACCGGTAGTTTTGGTTTTCATAGTTGGACTTTGATACAAAAATCTTATTAAACCTTCACAATGTCAAGCCAGACAGAAGATTTTTTATCAGATTAAGGAAAACCTGTATGGGTACTTGTCTATGAACCAGATTTCTTCATTTTTTAAATTATGAAATGCCTCCCTGCTTTAGCAAAAGGAAAAGGTAATGTAAAGTGCCAGATCAAATCCGGCACTTTACCGGAACATCAACAATCTTTAAAATATTGCCCTCAGTGCAGGTTAAAAAAATACAGCCAGTTTTAACCTGGCAAAAAATGGGATGCCTGGTGTAAAATGGAGTTCCGTAATGGGAGCAGGTTCATTTTTCAATCTTGATTCCGTGGCAAACTGGGCTTCATTCCATTTGGTATTCAGCAAATTCTCAATTGCAATCCCTACCTCGTATTTTGATGTATTGTAATTGGCGGAAGCATCCATAACAAAATATCCTTTTGCAATGATAGATCCATCTTCATTGGCTGGCCTGTCTTTTATGAGTCTGTAAGAAATCCCTCCATTGAATCCCTGCACAGGTCTATAATACAATCCACCAGTGCTGCTGGTTGTGGGTGATAAAGGAATGTAATCCTGGCCCTTGGGCAGGCCAATAGCTCTTGGTCTTGTTAGATTCACATTGAGAGTAGCAAAGAATTTGTCGTTGAACTGAAAGCGGGCGATCATATCAATTCCTTCACGCCTTGTTTTTCCACTGGGCTCCACATTCGCATCATCTCCATTATAAACAAATTCCTGCTCCAGGTATAAATACCAGAAGGCTACATTCAACAGGAGTCGATTGGAAGGTTTCAATATAGTGCCAAGATCGGCAGCATAAGCGGCCGGCAGAATTCTATGTCCTTCATTTGCCACTACCACGCGTGTATCATTTGAATGAAATCCCTTTCCCAGTTTGGTATATACCTGCACTTTTGGACTCAAGGTATATTGTATATTCAGTTTTGGACTTACAATGGATTTAGCTTGTGAAGAAAGTTGTGGCAGATTTAATTTCTGGTGATAACTAAAATGTAAATAGTCTACTCTAACTCCTGCATCTATCAACCATTTTCCGGATGCCAATTGTTCCTGGACGTATCCAAACACATTCGATTCCCTGATATCACCCCAGGTAATATAGTTCAGGAACTGACGTTGTTTGTCGTGGATCAGCGCATTGGTCGTAGCATCATGTCTGAAGCCTGCACCGTAAATGGAAGTTAGGGCTGCTTCTCCAAGCAAGGATTTATGCGTAAACTTTGAAAGGTAGCCCAGTAAATTCCTGTTTTCCGCATGGTTGATTTCATCACCATTGATACTGTCTAACAGGAAGAATGTAAAATTAGAAAACAGGCTAAACTTGTTTCGGGTGTAATAAGATTGATTCTCTAATGTAGAACCATTTGAAAAAGTATGCGCGAGCATGACATTGGCGTTATACCTTTCTGTATTACCACCTTCCGACGGGTCGATGGAACCAAAGCGGTTGATGCTTCCGTCTTCAACGGCTCTTTGCGGTACCTGTCCCGATGCATCCCATTTACTTTTGAAGCCGGATAAAATCGTTGTCAACTGGGTATGTTCCGAAACAGCCAGATTATACTTTCCGAAAAGATTAAACCGGTTGAAGTTCTGGTGATTGATGGTGGCTCCGTTGGTATAATAGGCATCGCCGGCAATGTATGCACTTTGCTTATCCTTATTTTTCTTCAGAAGGTCTACCATGGCCAAAGTGCGGAAGGTATGGTACCGTCCTGCTTCAATTTGAACGCGGCTTTTAGGAATATTATTAAAGGTGGAAAATGATACATACCCCGATGTATTAAAATTTCCATGCTGGGTGTAATAGGGCCCGGTGCCAAAATCTATATTGTTGATGGTTTCAGGGATGATGAAATGACTATCGGCATATCCCTGGCCATGCGCATGAGACACCATATTGACAGGAAGTCCGTCAACACTCACCTGTATATCGGTTCCATGGTCGTTATCAAAACCACGCAGGAAGATCTGTTCCGCCTTACCCCCGCCGGCATGTTGAGCAATGAATAAGCCCGGCACCAAACGGAGCAGTTCCTGTGTATTTCTAACAGGTTTAAGGTCCAGGTCAATTTTTGCAAGGGTGTTGAACTTTGAAAAGGTGTTGCGATGCAATATCACCACGTCTTTTAGATTAATCCTGTCGGGTTGCAATTCTATTTTGAGGATATTTTTTACTGAAGGATTAGCCGTTGCAGCTTTATAACCTATGTAGGAAATCAACAGGTTGGTTTCAAGCGCGTTTTTGAGTTTTATTAAAAAATTTCCATACTGGTCTGTCAGGGATATGTTTTTAGGATGATCAATTTCTGTAACGGAAGCGCCTTCCAGTGGTTGGCGACTTAACGCATCCACTACTTTTCCTTTGATGATGGTTTGGCCGTGAGCGCCAAAGGTTACCAACAGGAAGATCAATACTAAAACAGGGTTGCCGGTATATTTAAAATTCATGGAGTAAATTTTTGTGAGAAGTAGATTTGAAGGACAGCCTATAATAAAGCTGTCATGCAACAGATAAGCTCATCACCAACACATGTTGGTTAGCTTATCCGGTACAGCAAATAGATTGTAATTAAAATTATATGGAAGTATACTTTGGAGGAGGGTCATCATGCTCAATGCTGGCATGCATAAGCTGGTAGGATAAACGCAACGGTGGGTTCAATTTACTCCGTAACAAAAGGAATTGATTGTCGCGAAGAACCACATGTTCATTATCAGGTAAATTTTTTTTCAGGTTAGGTGTGCTTTTGTCAGAAGCGTCTTTTTTAGCGGTATCAGCCAACTCTGCATGTACGTGGAATTTCCCATGATGAGCATGTACCGTTAACATATGATCCTTGTAAAACAAAACGTGGGCAACCAGGTCTTTTACATATGGCAATGCTGGTTTGAACATTACTGTTGAATAAATAAACAGACATGCATATAGTTGAGCCTTTTTCACTTGTAAACCACTTCCAGATATGCCAGCATTAATATTCCTTTAACTTACGAAGAATCAGGCAAAACAGTTCAAATAATCCTAAATATCCGTATGGCTAGCCATCATCCACATGCGGCCCTTGGGTTTTTAAACTGTAAATCTTATCAACAAATAAAAGCTTATTACAAACTTTAGTGAATGGGCAATGAGACGGGGAAACATCACAGAGAAAGTTATCCTTATCGCATACCAGAAGGGGTAGGTGTTTACACAGTGGGAAATTTGCGGGTTGGTAGCTTTAACTACAAAGGTTGATTCACCTATTTTATTTGAAAAATTAATGATGCTCCTAAAGTATGGAGAACGAATCCACCCTTCTAATGATAACAAAGAGAAACCACCTTGCTAAGGTGGTTTCTCTTTTAGCAAAACCTGTTTATATTTTACTTAGACAGTATCACTTTTCCTACATAATTCTTTCCATGTAAGCTTCGTAACTGTATTAAGTACATTCCATTGTTTAATGCCTTTCTGTCAAGCTTTATCGAATACATTTTATTTGCCTGAACAGTTGCGTTGTATAAAGTCCTGATTTCTTTTCCCGACATGTCAAATAATTTTAGTTGCACAATATCTGTTTCATTCAGCATGAACTTTATTTCAGTAGATGAGGCAAATGGATTGGGATAAGCTTTTACATACAAATTCTCTTTTTCAGCTGGAATGATTACTTCCCGCATATTTGCTTTGGTTGTCACTATGATTGGAGAACCATCATTACAAACCTTTATCGTTCCGCAAGCTGCCAGTTGATCAAGTGGATGATGTAAGAAATGATTTCTGGCACCATTGATATCTATGCAAAGAGTATTGCAAGGATTATTGGCACTACCGGTCATGTGGCTGATGACAACTTTGTCCAATTTATGACCGCATCTTACATCAATCACACATACTGTTGCCTGGTCGCTATAGCTACATCCATTTTTATCAACAATAGTAACCGTATAAATGGTGGTTGTGGTAGGACAAACGTTGATCGTGGAAGCCGTGCTACCTGTGCTCCAGGTAATCGTGTATGGCGGCACCCCTCCTCCCTGACCACTATAAGTAAGATTGGTGCAGGCTGAATCAGGATATCCCAAATAGACTATCTTATTTGCTCCGGCGTTTATAGTTAACTGAGGCGGTTCTGTTAAGGTGATACTCGGTGGTGTATTGACACAGCCATTAGCATCTGTGATAGTCACCGAATACGTGGTAGCAGAAAGCCCGGTTGCCATCTTGCTGGTTTGGCCATTGGTCCATAAATATGAATACGGTGCAACACCTCCTCCAGGGTAGGCTTCAGCAGTTCCATTACTACCACCATGACATTGCACATTGTAACCATTGTAGTTGGATGTGGCTGCACTGGTAGCTGTTAACAGAGGTGGTTGTGTGAGCGTTATGTTGCCTAAAGCTGAACAGCTATTGGCATCGGTAACAGTAACTGAGTAATTGATAGCAAAAAGTCCGGACGCATTTGCGGTTGTTTGCCCATTGCTCCAACTGTAATAATAAGTTGGTGTTCCCCCTGCCGCACTTGCTAAGGCTGTACCATTATTACCTCCAAAACAAGATATATTAAATCCATTGAAGTTGGAAGTAGCCGATGGAGTTACTGTAAGAAGGGGTGTGTTTTGGATGGTGACGGTTTTGGTTACAGAGCAACCACCGGCGCCGCTGGTGACAGTAACGGAATAGGTGCCCGGGCATAGTCCATTCACGGACTGCGTAGTGGCAATAACAGTAGAGGGATCGCTAATATTAGTCCAACTATAAGTAGGAGAAGTGGCTCCGATAACGTTTACTGTGGCTGAACCATTGCAGGCATTATAACAGGTCACATCTCTGCCATTGTAATTGGAAGTGACGGAAGTAGTGGCATCTATATTCGGTGTACAGAAAGTAACCGGGTCGGATTGTATACCATTGGCTATTACTACTAACTGATATACGGCATCAGGCAGTCCTGCAGGTAGGGTAAATTCAGTGGTTACAGGTGTTTCAGCCGTTGCTATTCCTGTGCTGCTCCAGCTATAAGTGCGGGCATAGTAAACATTTGCTCCATTAGTAAGCT
Source organism: Flavisolibacter sp. (assembly GCA_031365785.1). Taxonomy (GTDB): domain Bacteria; phylum Bacteroidota; class Bacteroidia; order Chitinophagales; family Chitinophagaceae; genus Flavisolibacter. The sequence goes on from JANLYU010000087.1 coordinate 18,917, forward strand.
TGATGAGGGGATAGTTGGTATTCATTTGCCAGTCATCCCCATATCCTGCTCCTTCGCTCCATCCATTAATTTGTGTGCCCGTAAGAGTAAATGAACCATCACCATGTGGGGCAATACCCGTGATTACAGGCCTGTTAGCGGACAATTGCGCACCGGGGGTATACACATAGTATTGGGATGAACCCTGCTGGGAATATAGAACCTGCCCGTTTGGAAGATCGAGCATATTGGTTTTATACGACGGCATATTGATGGTGGGGTTGCCATCAGGAGCATTGATGCTGGTAAAAGTATTGGTAGTGTAATCAAATACATAGAAGGAGGTGGGTGTATTGAATACATTTTTGTTTGTCGTGGTATTAAAAGTAAGCGTTGGGCTAACCGCGCAAAGAATATTACCGTCTCTCATCATTGCAGCGGCAGCATCAGGTGCTGAAAG
>JANLYU010000295.1:0-3301 GCA_031365785.1 Flavisolibacter sp.
TTGGATATGATGACAACGACGAAAAAATGGTAAAAGATTTTTTAGAACAGGGTACTGCGATGATGGAAGCAGCCGGTGTAAAAAATATTCGTACCAACGACAGCAAGCAAGCGCCGGGTTTAGACATACATGAAATGGGCGGTGTACGCATGGGCAAAGATCCAAAGACTTCTTTACTGAATGAGTTCAATCAATTGCATGAATGCAAAAATGTGTTTGTAACAGATGGCGCCTGCATGACCAGCACTGGAAGTCAAAGCCCATCTATTTTATATATGGCATTTACTGCAAGGGCAGTAAATCATGCAGTAGAAGAAATGAAAAAAGGGAACCTTTAATTTTTTATTGGAGTGAGTAGAAAAAGTTACGGGATGCTTTTATTAATTTAGTCACCCTTCACATTTACATAAACAAATAAAACGATCTGTCTATGCCAGGAGATTCAACCAACATCAATAACAAAGCAACTGCACAAAACACTTACGATGCAATCGTGGTAGGCTCCGGTATCAGTGGTGGCTGGGCCGCCAAAGAATTGTGTGAAAAAGGTTTAAAGACACTGGTGCTGGAACGTGGAAGAAATGTGGAGCATGTAAAAGATTATCCTACCGCTACAAAAGCACCATGGGAATTAGATCACAGGGGTGTGGTTACAGAACAGATGCGGAAAGATCAGCACATCCAGGTACGGGGATTTTGTAATGAAACAAACAAACACTTTTTTGTAAATGACCTGGAGCATCCATACGAACAGGTAAAACCTTACGACTGGATACGGGGCTATCATGTAGGTGGAAGAAGTTTAATGTGGGGCAGGCAATGCTATCGCTGGAGTGATTTAGATTTTGAAGCCAATGCAAAAGATGGACATGGTGTGGATTGGCCCATTCGTTACAAATACATTGCACCCTGGTATTCCTATGTAGAAAAATATGTGGGCATCAGTGGATCAGCAGAAGGATTGCCGCAATTACCTGATGGAGACTTTCTTCCTCCAATGGAAATGAATGTGTTGGAAAAACACGTTGCAGAAAGTATTAAAACAGGTTTTAATGATGGCCGGAGAATGATCATTGGCCGTGTAGCCAATCTTTCCAAAGGCCTCAATGGTCGTGGCCCTTGTCAATACCGGAATATGTGTGACCGTGGCTGCCCGTTTACCGGGTACTTCAGCAGCAATGGTGTTACGTTACCTTCAGCAAGAGCTACTGATAACCTTACGTTGCGGCCCTTCTCTATTGTGATGAATGTGATCTATGATAAGGATAAGAAAAAAGCCACCGGCGTTCGAATTATTGATGCAGAAACGATGAAGATGGAAGAGTTTTATGCAAAGGTCATCTTCCTGAATGCATCTACAATTGGCACAGCAGCTATCCTTTTGAATTCAACATCCGATGCACAACCCAATGGTCTCGGAAATACCAGTGATCAGTTAGGAAGAAACCTGATGGATCACCATTATCATGTAGGTGCCAGCGCAGCGTATGATGGATTCAGTGATAAATACATATATGGCCGCAGGGCCAATGGTATTTATGTACCAAGGTTCCGCAACATTAATTCAGCTACCAAACAAAAAGATTACCTGCGTGGCTTTGGCTACCAGGGAGGCGGCTTTCGTGGAAAGATAAACGACCTGGAAGGCATTGGCGAATCCCTAAAAGAAAAATTAACTGAGCCAGGCGATTGGGGTTTCTGGATCGGTGGATGGGGAGAGCAGTTGCCTCACCCGGATAATCGTATGATGCTAAGCAAAGACAAAAAAGATAAATGGAGATTGCCATTAATTGATATAGATGCTGAGTGGAAAGCAAATGAACTGGCCATGCGGAAGGACATGATGAACAGTGGCGCCGAGATGCTGGAAAAAGCAGGCTGTAAAAACATCAGCACTTTTGATGATCCGCATGCAAATCCTGGTTTGTGTATTCATGAAATGGGTACCGCAAGAATGGGCAAGAGTCCTAAAACATCGGTGTTAAATGAATTTAACCAGGTATGGGATGCCAGGAATGTATTTGTAACAGATGGCGCCTGTATGACGAGCAGTGCCTGCCAGAATCCATCTGTTACCTACATGGCATTAACGGCAAGAGCTGCCGATCATGCAGTGAGTGAGCTGAAAAAAGGAAACTTATAAAATCCGTAAAAGGTGAAAAGAATTTTTTTGATACCAACATTTATACTTCGATGGAACATTGGTGCGACGCTCCGTTCAACTTTAATAATTCTATTCAGCATATTGTTAATACAGTTCAATAAAGTTGTTGCTCAAATCTCCCCTTCGGGTGGTGGTGGGGCTACCTACTGCAATCCTATCAACATAGATTACGGCTATTCGCCGATTCCTAACTTCAGCGAATGGGGCAGGCACCGTGCCACAGCAGATCCGGTGATTGTGAATTACAAAGGCGATTACTATTTGTTCAGCACCAATCAATGGGGCTATTGGTGGAGCAGCGATATGCTCAACTGGAAATTCATCTCAAAAAAATTCCTGCGTCCATGGAACAAAGCGTATGATGAATTGTGTGCACCGGCAGTTGGAATCATTGGAGATACCATGATTGTTTTTGGCTCTACTTACACCAGCAATTTTACCATCTGGATGAGCACCAATCCCAAAGCTAACGACTGGAAACCTTTGGTGGATTCTTTTGAACTGGGTGGATGGGACCCAAGTTTTTTTACGGATGACGATGGCAAATTATACATGTACAACGGCAGCAGCAACAAGTTTCCCATGTATGGTATTGAACTCAACAGGAAAACTTTCAAACCCATCGGTACAAGAAAAGAAATGTATTTGCTGGAACCCTGGCGTTTTGGCTGGCAACGTTTTGGAGAACATATGGACAATACATTTTTAGATCCTTTCATTGAAGGATCTCACATGACAAAACACAATGGAAAATATTATCTCCAATATGGTGCACCAGGAACCGAGTTCAGTGGTTATGCGGATGGCTTGATTGTTGGCGACAACCCGATGGGACCTTTTGAATCACAAAGTGATCCGTTAAGTATGAAATTGGGTGGCTTTGTAAGAGGAGCAGGACATGGTGCCACCTTCCAGGATAATAATAAAAATTACTGGCATGTATCCACTACCGTTATTTCAGTAAAAAATACTTTTGAACGCAGACTGGGGATTTGGCCTGCAGGTTTTGACAAGGATGGTGTAATGTGGTGCAATACTGCATTTGGGGATTATCCGCATAGCCTCCCCAACCCCTCAAAAGAGGAAGCCTCCCCAAACTCCTCCAAAAGAGGGGCTTTAGACCCTGCGAATATTAAA
>JANLYU010000104.1:0-3633 GCA_031365785.1 Flavisolibacter sp.
TTAATGATTTCATGATGTAACATTAACAAAAAATTTTTAAATTGCACGTCAAAAATATTTTTATCTATCGTATGTTTACGATACGTAGATCTACGATAGATAAAAATATTTTTAAATTGCACGTCAAAAATTTTTTGTTAATGATTTCATGATGTAACATTGTAGTTCCTCCATTGAAAGACAACTTTGAAAAACAAAAGGTCACTCCTACTCGCAACTTCCTACGAAAACTGAAAAAATCCTGATCACTTAGTCGAATCGCTATTATTTTTTCAATCTTAAACCTTTTGTTATGCGGAAACTCTACTCCTTGTTTTTTGCGTGCCTCTTATTCAGTTTTTCATCGGTCCATGCGCAGTACGTTGTCAATGGTGCTGCTACTGTTTTAGCACCTGGTGAATTTCAATTAACCACCCCCACACAACACGTGGCAGGGTCATTTTTTAAAAGCGCACAGGTAAACCTCAACCTCAACTTCGACATTGCGGTGAAATTGTATTTTGGTGATACAGATGCCGGTGCTGATGGAATTGCATTTGTTTTACAGGGAGCAGGAACCGGCTACCTGGGCAACTTTGGAGCTGGCCTTGGATACCATCGATTCGATGGAATTCATCCATCCGATATTGTAGCAGATGTGCCTGGCCCAGTTCCCTCTTTCATTGCAGAATTCGATACGTATCAAAATACTTTTATTGGTAACCAGAATGTAGGCGATCCGGCTGAAGATCACCTGGGATTCATGAGTAACAGTAATGCGTATCATACTCTTTCTACTGCACTGGCCCCACCGGTGCCTTTCGCAGTAAACATTGAAGACGGCCTTTATCATGATGCCCGTTTCACCTGGGACGTGACCACAAAAACAATGACCGTTTATTTTTTAGGAAAGGTTTTTACTTATACAGGAGATATCGTCAATACGATTTTTAAAGGCAATCCATATGTGTACTGGGGTTGCACCGGGTCCACAGGAACCAACACACCTACCATTCACAAATGCAAGATTGATAAAGATGATTGCAACATTCCTCCACGTCCTTGTCCTAATGACAATGTGCCACCGGTGATTCAGTGTCCAGGCAATGTGGAATTCTGCTACAGTGAAGAGTGCTTCCACCATTATATGATCCCACGTCTTATTGCTTCTGATAATTGCGGTATTGCATGCATTGAATACCAGGTAACCGGCGCTACCACCAGACATGGAAAAGGTCTGGATGCAAGTGGAAAATTCAACCCTGGAACGAGCACTATCGTCTTTACAGTAAAAGATCTGAAGGGCAATCAGGCTACCTGCACCACCATGGTAAAGGTGAACAGAGTGAATGTTACTATTTCCAGAAACAACAAAGAACCAGGATGCGACGAACATACTATTTACAGAGGCTATGGTTCACAGACTCTGACCTTAACTGCCAACGCCACCGGAGGAACAGCTCCTTATAAGTACCTGTGGTCTACCGGCGCCACTACTCAAAGTGTCACTGTAACCCCTAATTCATGCACCACCTACAGTGTAAGAGTAACGGATGCTAAAGGATGCGTCAGTAACAGGACGGTTAAGATTAAAATTGCAGACCCACGTTGCGGTGATGATAAAGTAGTGATTTGTCATAGAAATTATGGATCAGGATCTAACTACTCCAATACGATCTGTGTCAGCAAAAATGCTGTCAAAGCACACCTTGCACACGGCGACCATCTGGGAAGTTGCGATAATCTTTGCTTCCATGGCAGAAAAGATCATGGAGATGATGACAAAGATGATCATGATGGCAAGTGTAAGAAAGAAGATGATAAAGATGACGATCATCATGGCGACAAGGATGACAATGATGACCATGATGGAGACCATCACGATGATGATCATGATGGAGAACACCATGACAATGACCATGATGCAGCCAGGCCAATAAAGGGTACATCAGAGGAAGGAACACTGTTGAACACCTTAAGGGTTCAACCCAATCCTTCTCAGGGTCAGTTTGATATCATTCTGAATAACGTAGATGGAGCATCTGAAGTTATTATTACCAATAGCAACGGAACTGTGGTAGAAAGAAGAATGATTCAATTGAATGCAAAAACCCAGTCAATGAAATTCAACCTCAACAAACAGGCTGCAGGCATGTACCTGGTGAAGGTAATTTCCAAACAGGGCATTCAAACGATGAAGATCATCGTTCAAAAATAACCGACCGTCCATTTTTAATCCAAGGCACACCTTCTGGTGTGCCTTTTTTTTATTGGTATTCCGTTCACCTGTTGCAAAAACCCCTGCCTTATCTTTGCCCATGCTTAAAATTGGTGTTTTTGGAACCGGCCACCTTGGAAAATTTCACTTGAATAACTGGCTCGAAATACCAGGCATTGAACTCATTGGATTTTATGAACCACACGAGGAAACGGCTCGGGAAGTGGTTGAAAAATATGGAATCAGGCGTTTCCTTCATGGTGATGAACTGATCAATGAAAGCGATGTAGTAGATGTGGTGACCCCCACTCAATTTCATTTTGATATTTGTGCAGAAGCCATAAAAAAGGGGAAACATGTTTTTGTAGAAAAGCCGATGGCGCATACTATGGACGAAGCCAAGCAGTTACTTCAACTGGTTCAGGAATCCAAAATTAAATTCCAGGTGGGCCATGTGGAACGGTTTAACCCCGCATTCCTGGCCGTAAAAAACCTTCAGCTGAACCCCATGTTCATAGAAGTACACCGCCTGGCTCAATTCAACCCGAGAGGTACCGAAGTGAGCGTGATCATGGATCTGATGATACATGATATTGATGTCATCCTCAGCCTTGTTAAAAGTGAAGTCAAAAACATTTATGCCAGTGGCGTAGCCGTGATGACAGACACTCCGGATATCGCGAACGTCAGGATGGAATTCAATAATGGTTGCGTCGCCAATTTAACCTCCAGCCGGATATCCATGAAAAAGATGAGGAAGATCCGCCTGTTCCAGAAAGACGCCTATATCGGTATTGATTTTTTAGATAAGAAAACCGAAGTGATCAAACTGAAAACACCTGAGGATGAAAATGTTTTTTCCTTTGACCTTCAAACCCCTGCCGGCATAAAAACTATTGCCATTGCCAGTCCGCCAGTGCCGGAAGTGAATGCTATTAAAATGGAGTTGCAGGAATTTATCAACTCCATTCAAAAAAACACGCAACCTATTGTCAATGAAATCGATGGTTACCGTGCTATGGAAGTAGCCCACCAGATCCTGAAGAAAATCAACCAAAGTCTTATTGCCTGAATTCATGACGCAGAAAAACTACATCCATTCTTTCTGGTATGCGCTGACGGATTATTTCATGGGTTTCATGGCATGGATGGGATTTTATTTCTACCGGAAAAGTATTCTGGACCAGCCCTGGGCAATCAACCAAAAATTTTACCTGGGTATTTTTCTTATTCCGTTGGGGTGGTTGCTGCTCTATGCATTAGTGGGCAGCTATCATTAGGTATATAAAAAATCAAGGCTTACAGATATCACCATAACTTTTATTTGCAGTGTCATGGGATGTTTGTTCCTTTTTTTCTTTTTCTGCTATTCGATGTAAAAAATGAGTACAGTTATTACTATGCTTCATCCGGAGGTTTATTTTTATTTCACTTTG
>JANLYU010000133.1:0-2029 GCA_031365785.1 Flavisolibacter sp.
GATTTTTCCAATACTTCCAGGGCAGTACTTCCCACATTGGTTACCGAAGCATCCACGTTGACGACGATCCGATCCATCTTTTGTTCTATAAAAGGTTTTTTTGCAGTGATGGTCACCGAATTCAACGACCTGGATTGAAAAATCAGTTCGATGGGTTTTATTCGCCACTCGGGAGTACCCGATGTTATCTGAAATTTTTCTGAGAAACCTTTTTGATGTCCTACAGCAGTCACGGATATCAGATAATAACCTTCCAATAAATGATCAAAAACGAATTGGCCCGATTTGTCTGCAACAGAATATTTTACTACCGATGAATCTGCAGACCTCAACAGGGCTATAGTAGCTGATGCTATAGTTTTGCGGCTCCCATCTAATACCTCTCCGTATACTTTTCCAGTTCCTTTCTGGGCACAAATCACCAAAGAAATCATAGATGATAAAAGGGTCAACATTTTTTTCATATTCAATTATTTTATATCCTATGTAATAAGGATTACATGCTAAAAGTAGGTACTATGTTATACAAAGATCATTGTATTGTATTAAACGGTTGTATTTCTTGATAACCGGTAATCCATTCATCGTTTGGACGATATAAATTGACTGGCGTTACCAGAAAAGTCATCAAGAGTGGCGAATGGAAATGGTAACTTATAAGTGGAAAGATTCAGGTTTGCTGGCATTTAGTCCAATGCCAAGTGTTCTGAATAAAATTCTTTCAACATCGGAAAGTAGGTGGAAAGTCTGCTGCATCATTCAATCGAGTTGAATAATCCCATTCCATAACGAGTATCAATAAATGAAGGGATTATCTTGCAGCAAAATTTGAGGATGATCGATTACAGGTCTGATACCCAGACAAAACCCACAAAAGATATGCTGGAAGCTATGTTCCAGGCACGGGTTGGTGATGATGTTTTTGGGGAAGATCCAACAGTTAATGAATTAGAACTTCAGACAGCTGTTTTATTTGGTATGGAGGCTGCTGTTTTTTGTCCATCAGGAACGATGACCAATCAAATCGCCATCAGATGCCATACACAACCAGGAGATGAAGTGATCTGTGATGCCACTTCACATATTTACCAGTATGAAGGAGGCGGTATTGCTTCCAATTCCGGTGCTTCTGTAAAACTTCTTTCCGGCGACAGAGGCAGAATCACTTCCCAGCTGGTAGCAGAAAGTATCAATCCAGACGATGTCCATAAGGCGCGTACAGGTCTGGTGAGCCTTGAAAATACTTCCAACCGTGGGGGCGGTAGTTGTTATTCTATGGAAGAGATTCTAAAAATCCGCTCCGTGTGCGACCTGCACCAACTCCCGCTTCACCTCGACGGCGCCCGCCTGTTCAATGCACTGGTGGCCAAAAATGAAAAACCAAAGGATTATGGAAGCACCTTTCATAGTATTTCGATTTGCCTCAGCAAAAGTTTGGGATGCCCGGTAGGGAGCCTGTTGCTGGGCAAAAAAGATTTTATAAAAAAAGCCAGGCGGATCAGAAAAGTGTTTGGTGGTGGTATGCGCCAGGCCGGCTACCTGGCGGCAGCAGGGATTTACGCATTGAAAAACAACATTGAAAGACTTCGAAAGGATCATGAACATGCATTGAACATTGCCGCTGCCCTTCAACAAAAGAATTTTATTTCTGATCTGTTACCTGTAGAAACCAATATTATTATTTTTAGTTTGCGTTCACCCTATACTTCTCAGAATTTTGTGGCCAGGATGAAAGAAGCAGGAATTCAGGTTCATGCCATTTCCCCTAGCCAGGTACGCTTGGTTACACATCTTGACATTACTCCTGATAAAGTAGATCAAACTATCGATTTCATTCAAAAACTAGAATATGTTCCCTAAAGTAAATCCAACCGGCACTCCGGCATGGAAAGCCCTGACCTTGCATGCAGAGGAAATGAAACAGGTTCATATGAAAGACCTGTTTTCAAAAGATCCTGACCGGTTTAAAAAATTTGCCTGCTGCTTTGAGGATATCCTGATTGACTTTTCCAAAAATATCATCTCGGAA
>JANLYU010000141.1:0-2446 GCA_031365785.1 Flavisolibacter sp.
GGTCTCCATCGTGGTCGTAATCAAAAAAAACTGTCTGGGTGGTAAAGCCTGAAAAGTTGAGACCATAAGCAGCGACGCTTTCGGTGAAGGTGCCATTACCATTGTTGATAAAAAGTTCATTATGGCCTTGCAGGTCATGGGTCTGACTCACGCACGACACATAAATGTCCAGATTTCCATCTCCATTTACATCCGCCATGGTGGTTCCGGTACACCAGTCAGCTGTTCCTCCCACACCTGCTGCTTCCGTTACATCTTCAAATTTGAAGTTCCCTTTATTGATGTATAATTTATTGTTTCCCCTGCTGTTGGCGGTGAAATAAATATCGGGAAGACCATCATTGTTAATATCCCCGGTGCTTACCCCGCCGCCATTATAATAATATAAATAGTACAATATTCCGAAGGCATCACGTTTTTCCAATTGGTTACTAAAATGAATGTTGGTTGCGGATGCCGGCAAACTGGAAAATAAATGGCCTGAATCGTTTTTACACGACCCCAATAAAATTGATCCAAGAATAATTGGAAACCAATTGGTTTTTACAACCTGCATATGGTATTATTGATAACTGCGGACCTCATATAAAAAATATGGAATCAGAATCAAAAAGGGTTGCACAAGATGTTGGCAACCCTTTTTGATGTGGAAGAACTGAATTATTGTTTGGATGTGAACAAGGTCTGCACTTCAGCTGCAGTTAAGGCCCTGTTGTAAATGCGGAACTGGTCCAAAGCGCCATTGAAAGACTTTGCCCAGGGCTCAGGGCCATGAGTGGTCAAACTTGGAGCTGTCTGGAAAGCAAAACTTCCCAATACCATTCCATTGAAATCATTGAACTTGATTTTTCCATAATTGCCACCACCCAGCACTTTATTATTCAATGCAGTTGCCTGTCCGTCGGCAAACACACTCAATTTAGATGTAGAGGCATCATACGTAATAGCAATATGGGTCCATTTATTCAGGGCGTTGGGTATTTTCACTTCATTCCATTCTTCCCCATTACCGGAAGCTACTCCAGCATTGAACATATGAACTTTTAGAAATGCCTCAGAAGGGTCGCTGGTATTGCTCCAGTTTTCTAAGAAAATTTCCAGGTTACCCCAAAATTCCTTTGAATTGGAAATGGCAAACACACCCTGTGCTCCACCTTGTACAGGACCCACTCCATTCATCCAAAAGGATAGTGTATAACTGCCCAAAGCTTTCAGGGTATCAGCAGGTATGCTCACAAATCCATTGGCTGCTTTCACCGTATCCTTGCCTTTCAATAAAAGGTATCCTCCTGGTCCCACTTTTATCGCCTGACCGTTGATCCCAGCCACATAGGAAAGATTGCTGCCTGTTCCGGTAAATTTATTTTCACCCGCGTCCGCCAAGGTGTTGTCAAATGACCAGAAACTTTTCAAAGGGTTATAGGCAGGTGGAGGCGGATCAAGGATCAATTCCTTTAATTCCGGCCTCTTCATTTTCTGGCAACTGACAAAGGCCATGCAGAATGCCAGTATTAGCATCATGCCTCCCGATATTTTATGGTTGAATTTCATCATCATTTTTTTTCTGGTTAGAATAATCAATTCCTGTATTAAAATACCTGTTATGGATAATCAGGATTTTGAACCAATATTCCCCCTGCAAAATCAATAGCAGGTTGTGGAATCGGGTAGTATTTGTTTTTATCTAAGTAACCTAACGGACCCAACACCGTAACGGCATCTCCCCATCTCACCAGGTCATAAAATCTTTCACCTTCCAGTGCCAGTTCAACCCTTCTTTCTTTCTTGATGGCATCCCTCATCTGGGCCTGGTCTACAAAAGCGATCGCAGGAAGCACATTGGCGCCACCACGTGCTCTGCCTCGTACCATTTCCAGGTATTTAACTGCCTTGGCAGCATTGGCTGCTCCACCCAGTTCATTGGCGGCTTCAGCTGCCATCAGTAGCACATCAGCATAACGTAGAATTTTTTGATTCACCCATCCTGCCTGCCTGGAACCAGTAGTAGTTTGCATAGATACTTCAGGATATACTTTTTTGTTCCAGTATTCCCTGGGAATACTTGGGAAGGGAGGTAGTACTTTACCAGTCACACCATCACTTTGACCTGAAAATAGTATGGTTGCATTTTTGCGTGGATCGTCAGGAGCAAAGGCATCAACTAGGTTTTTGGTAGGAGCATTCCATCCCCAGCCCAGATCCCATTCACCTGAACCACGAACACCTTGAGCAATACCATACCATGAGAAATAATTATCGGCACCATTAGCGCCTACACTGGCCTGTATTTCCCAGATAGATTCTGAGCTGTTCTCACCTTCCTGTGTCCACAGTTTGGAAAAATTGGTTAAAAGGGAATATTGATTAGAATTAATTACCTGTTCGCTGAGGGCTAAAGCTTCCGCCCAGTTTCTGCGATAAAGTTTTGTTTTTGCAAGAAGTGCCT
>JANLYU010000182.1:0-7334 GCA_031365785.1 Flavisolibacter sp.
GGAAGAAATAAAGAAAATGATTGCGAAACAGGTTCCAGGAGCATTTGCAAAAAAACCGAGTGTGAAAAAAGCCAGTGCCAAAAAAGGTGCAGTAAAAAAAACTGTGACGAAGAAAACTGCTCAAAAATCTCCTGTCAACAAGAAAAACGGTAAAAGAGATAAAAAGAAATAAACTATGAAAGGGTGATGGTAAAACGAAAAATGGATGTTCTTGACATTATAATAAAATGCTATTATATTAGGATAATTATCCAATATTGACTTGAAAACATGGAAGAGAACAAAGTAATATCCGCTTTATTTAAACTAATTGACGATCCCGATGAAGAAGTCTTTGGTGCTGTATCTGTAAAAATCGTTGATTTTGGAAAAACCATCATTCCCAACCTGGAACACTTGTGGGAAACCACACCCAATGAACAGATTCAGGAAAGAATAGAACTGATTATTCATCGCCTTCACTATACAGACCTGACAGAAGACTTCAGGCAATGGACTTTGGCCGGACATCACGACCTTCTTGTAGGGGCTTTGCTGGTTTCTAAATTCCAGTACCCAGATCTGTCCACCAGTTCCACCCTTTTGGAAGTAGAAAAAATTCGCAGGAATATATGGCTCGAACTAAATAATTACCTAACGCCACTGGAACAAATCAGGATCGTAACCGGTATTCTTTACAGCTATTACAACCTCAAAGGAACAGAGGTGGCCTATACTGAAATCAATGAATTTTTGATTCATAAATTGCTGGAAGCAAAAAGGGGAAACCAGTTAAGTAATGGTGTGCTTTACCTGATACTCTGCGACCTGCTGGATATTCCCGTGAAGGCAATTGGTGTTCCGAAACAATTTGTACTGGCTTACTTCAAACCAGGTTATAGCAATGAAACAACGGATGATTACCAAAGTAAAATTGAATTTTTTATCGATCCTTCCAGTGGTATGGTGTTTACGCACAAGGATGTAGAGAATTATTTCAAACGTATTTCTATTGCGCCTGCTCCCTCCTATTTCAAACCACTGAACAACACCAAGGTGATCCAACAATTACTTGGGGAAGCCTCGAAATGTTTTGACAATGATAAGGAAGCTTATAAAAGAGATGAGTTGCGCCAACTTTCTGTACTCATTGGTTAAAAAAGGTCATTTCATTTGATTGCAAGGTAAAAAGCGCTTATAAGAAACCAGTATAGAATATCTTGTAGGTTATATGATCAGCTGGGATGACTTTGAAAAAATTGATATTAGGGTAGGTACCATTATAGATGCCCAGGAATTTCCAGATGCCAGGAAACCCGCCTTCCAACTGAAGATTGATTTTGGTGAGGCCGGTCTAAAAAAATCTTCTGCGCAGATTACAAAATTTTATTCCCTCTCCTCCCTGGTGGGCCAGCAAGTGCTTGCAGTCATCAACTTTCCACCGAAACGCATTGCAGGATTTACCAGTGAGTGCCTGGTGCTGGGCATTTATGATCAGAATAATGATGTAGTTTTAATTCAACCCAACCAACCCGTATTGAATGGATTAAAACTCGGTTGATGAACTTGTATACATCTTATTTTAAAGCTCCTGTAGGATTGTTGGAAATCCAATCATCAGATAAATACATTAAATCAGTTTCTTTCGTGGAGGAAGAAACAGTCTCTTACAACGGAACTCATAAATTATTGCAGATTTGCCAGAAACAATTAGATGAATATTTTTCAGGCAAAAGGAAATCTTTTAACCTGCCGATCAACCAGGATGGAACTGTTTTTCAAATGAAAATATGGGATTTATTATACCGTATCCCTTACGGCAATACAATTAGTTATTATGAGCTTTCACGACAGTATGGTGATACCGGGGCTGTTCGTGCTGTGGCAGGAGCAAATGGCAAAAACAATCTCGCCATCATTGTTCCCTGCCACCGCGTCATTGGAAGTAACCAGGCGCTGATGGGTTACATGGGAGGAATATCCCGGAAAAAATGGTTGCTCGATCACGAAGCCCGCTATCATCATGGCGTTCAGGAATTTGCATTTAAGTAGCATTGCGGTAATACATGTACCGGTGTTTGAAAATGGGGAAGTAGAAATCAGCATATTATATATTCACGAAGCGCTTACCGAAGCTCTTCACTGGTAAAGGCAAGCGGCAGCAGCCGGCTGGCGCTATCGATAACATATACCGGACCGGTCATGCCTCCGAGGATCAATTGTACAGTATGATTGATGCGACCTTCATATTCCTGCAAAGCCTGGCGGCAAATGCCACAGGGTGAAATAGGGTGGTCGCTTTTTACACTTTCACTTTTATAACTGATAGCGATGGTTTCTATTGGAATTCTTGGATATAACGACGATACCGAAGCCAGCAAAACTCTTTCAGCACAAAGCCCAACAGGGAAAGAGGCATTTTCCTGATTACTTCCTGCAACTGTTTCACCATTTGCCAGTTTGGCGATGGCTCCTACCTGAAAATTAGAATAAGGTGCATAAGCCTGAGCTGTAATAGCCCTTGCCTGGCTAAGAAGGTTGCGCTGCTCTTCGGGCAATTCATCTATACTATCAAAAACATTATAATTGAATTCGAATTTGCTTTCCTTCATAATTTGGTGTTGAGACAAAAAAGCCCCGGCTTAGCGGGGCGCTTAAAGGTAACTATTTTACAGTTCTGAACAATCTGTTCCAGCGCGGACCATTCTCCCAACTAAACCAAATTAGCCATGCTTTACCCACCACCCTGTCTTCAGGAACAAAACCCCAGTACCGTGAATCCTGCGACTGATGTCTATTATCACCCATCATCCAGTAATAATTCATTTTGAAAGTATAAGTAGTCGTTTCTTTTCCATTCAAAAAGTATTTGTCGTCTTTCTTATTGAAATCGTTGTGTTCATATACACGGATCACCCGCTCATAAATTCCATAATCCTTTGGGGTCAGGGTAATCGTTGCACCTTTTTTTGGAATCCAGATAGGACCGTAATTATCAACAGTCCATTTATTTTCCCGCACATAAGCGGGAAAACTAAAGTCTTCTCTGCTGGAATCGTAATCAGCCACAATGGGTACCACATCGGCAATATCCGTACTCTTTTTCAATTGTTCAGCATTGACGGGAGTTAGATCCATCTGGTAGGTATTTTGATCAATATTTTGAACCAGAGAAGGATTGACTCCATATTTTTCTTCCAACAGGTCCAGGTTGAGCTGTGGAACTTTTGAAACTACTTTATATTCTGTCTGGGACCGTGGAGGCGGTTCGGAAAAATGATCATTCACATAGACTTTGCCGTTGAGGATAGCAATGGTATCTCCAGCTACTGCAACACACCTTTTAATGTAGTTATCACTTTTATCAGGTGGATGAATAGCCAAAGGATACTGGTCAGGATTATCAAAAACCAACCCCCTGCCTACCTGTTCATTACCCCTGCCTAAATCACGTATCACCTGATAATAAGGCACGGCGGACTGGTATCCATCAAGGTTGATTACTGTATCTCCAGCGGGGAAATTAAAAACCACCACATCTCCAGCCTTCACAGGAGAAGCAAACCAGCGGATATAGGGAAGTTCAATTAATTCACTATAGGATTTGCGATGCGTACCCGGTATATAATTATGAACAAAAGGAATAGATAGTGGTGTATTAGGGATACGAGGTCCATAGCTGAATTTACTGACAAATAAAAAGTCATTAATCAGCAAAGTTTTTTCCATAGATCCGGAAGGAATAGTATAAGCTTCAAAAATAAAGGTGCGGATCAGAGTAGCTGCCACTATAGCAAATATGGCGGCATCAATCCATTCTCTCCAACCTGGCTTTTTATATCTTTTTGGTCCATCTGGACCTATATAATGGATCTTTGGTGAATATCCCAGGTAGGGAAAATAAAAAGGGGCCAATAAACCCGCCATTACATGATCGCCTAGTGAATAACGACCGAATAGTTTTACAAATTCTATGAAAATACCAGGACTGATGAACCATCCGATAACGGGAATAAATTGCCAGAATACCCAATGCTTGGGCCGCTGGGATAAATCCTGCATGACCCATGTATTATAATAGGGAATGTAGGCTTTCCAGCCCGCTACCCCAGCTTTTTGAAACATTTTGGCTAATCCGAATGAGGGAAGAAAAACGATTAATGTAGAAATTAGATATACAATGAGAATATGAGAAAGGGGCATTCAGCTATTTTTAAGTCCTACAAATGATTGATCCAGGGGTGGCAATGTAAGCAAAGTTTCGGCTAGAATGAAGAATCGGAAGGTTTTTGAAATGTAAAAAAAATGCAAACTTTTACCATTCGGGATATTGAAAATTTAACTGGCATAAAGGCCCATACGTTAAGAATTTGGGAACATCGCTATAGTTTTTTCAAGCCAAAGAGAAAACAAAGCCAACATCGTTTTTACGACAATGAAGACCTGAAATCATTGCTCCGGATTTCTTTTTTATACCATTTGGGATGGAAAGTTTCTACCATCGCTACTATGTCTTCCAATCAGATCATTGATGAAATTCAAAAAGCAGATGTAAGTGGAAGGCATTTGCAGTTGGTGTCAGCGATGATTGAAGCAGCCGTCGATTTTGATGAAGCTGGTTTTGTTTCTATTATCAATGAGTTAACAGAAAAAATAGGTTTTGAAAGGTGTGTTACGGAGGTATGCTATCCTTACCTCAAAAAAATTGGCCTTTTATGGTCAACCAACAATGTGATTCCTGCACAGGAGCATTTTACTAGTTATATCGTCCAAAATAAGATCATTGCCGAAACGGCAAAACTCCCAGTTACAGAACAGCAGCCAACAATACTTTTATTATGTCCGAAGGGAGAGTTCCACGAGCTGCCACTTCTGTTCATACATTACCTTTTAAGAAAATATGGCTGGAGTACCCTATATCTGGGAATCAATAGTAGTTTGAATGAAGTGCAAAAAGTTAATGAAGTGCATAACATACCATACATCTATCTTCACCTGATCACCAATTTCACCGGACAGATAATTGATAATTACCTCAGTGATTTCTGCAACCAATTTCCGGATAAAAAAATTCTGGCTTCCGGTGCTGGATTTCAAAGCCTCACCCGGTCGTATGAAAACCTACAGGTTTTACAGAATGAAGAAGAAATTTATACATTCATTACGATTAAATCAGATGAACGTGGGTTCTGATGTCTTCCTTTGTGATGCCCTTGCCAGAAAGAATTACCAGTCGCTCAATTACATTTCGTAACTCCCTGATATTTCCTGTCCAGTTATGATCCTGAAGGAGTTTCAATGCATCGTCCGAGATCATTTTCTTTGCAATTCCATAATCATCGCAGATATCCTCCAGGAACCTGTCCGTAAGCAAAGGAATATCATCCTGCCGTTCATTGAGTGTGGGTACATGGATCATAATAACGCTAAGCCTGTGGTAAAGGTCAATTCTGAAATTTTTCATTTCTACTTCGTGCATCAGGTCTTTGTTGGTAGCGGCAATTACCCGGACATCCACATTGATATCTTTGTCTGCACCAACTCTGGTAATTTTGCCTTCCTGAAGGGCGCGGAGCACTTTTGCCTGCGCGCTCAAACTCATATCACCGATTTCATCCAGAAACAAGGTACCGCCATTGGCCTGTTCAAATTTTCCAATCCGCTGTTTGATGGCAGAAGTGAAAGATCCTTTCTCATGCCCGAATAATTCACTTTCTATCAGTTCACTCGGGATGGCCGCACAATTCACTTCCACCAACGCGTTGCCCGCCCTGTTACTTTTTTCATGGAGCCAGCGGGCCACCAGTTCCTTTCCGGAACCATTGGCACCAGTAATCAATACCCTGGCTTCTGTAGGTGCCACTTTTTCAATGGTTTCCTTAATTTTTTGGATTGGCTCAGAATTACCGATCATTTCCTGGGCTTTGAACGCTTTACGTTTTAGTGTTTTGGCTTCATTTACCAGGGTATTCCTTTCCATGGCATTCCGGATGGTAATGAGTAAACGGTTGAGGTCAGGTGGTTTCTGAATAAAATCATAAGCACCTTTCTTTACAGCTTCCACTGCAGTTTCAATATTGCCATGGCCGGAAATCATGATGATCGGTATATCAGCATTGATTTCTACCGCCTTTTGCAAGAAGTCTAATCCGTCTACTTTTGGCATTTTAATATCACACAATACCAGGTCGTATGTTTTTTCCCTGAACTTTTTTAAACCTTCTTCTCCATCACCAGCTTCCTCCATTTTATATCCTTCAAAGGACAAAATCTCTGTAAGCGTTTTACGAATGGCCTTTTCATCATCTATGATCAGAATGGTGGGCATATTTTCAGATTGAGAGCGCAAATAAACGAATTACGATGGTGAATGATCGGGAGGGATAGCAAAAAAAAAGGCCGGATAGAAATCCAGCCTCGTGTAAAATCCAATATCCTATGAAAAACCATGACAAAGATGAGTGGTTAGGATGATATTTCAAAACTTATTTTAAATTATTTTTTTTATGCGGAACTATGAAAATGAGGGAGTTGTGTGGTTTGAACACATTTATGGTATAAATACCCAATACGTAGGTCTACTCCTTTACTTTTTGAGATACATCACTTCCTTTACCAATTTTATGGTTTTGGGTATGTCGGGTAAGGCAGCTGCTACCAGATTGCCTGAATAGTGAAGTGGTGCATCGGCCGCGGTTATTCTTCTGATTGGAGCATCCAGGTAATCGAATCCTTCTTTCTGTATTTTATAGGTAATTTCAGAAGATACTGATGCATAAGGCCATTCTTCTTCCACAATGACCAACCGGTTGGTTTTTTTTACGCTTTCCAGAATGGTCATCCAGTCCAGAGGCCGGATAGTTCGTAAATCAATTACTTCAGCGCTGATGCCCTCTTTTTCCAGTTCAGCGGCTGCACCCAAAGCAACTTTCATCATTTTATTAAAAGAAACTATGGTGACATCCTTTCCTTGTTTTTTAATATCAGCTTTCCCCAATTCAATGTAATATTCTTCATCAGGTATATCACTTTTATCACCGTACATCACTTCACTTTCCATAAAAACTACAGGGTCTTCTTCATACCGAATGGCTTGTTTAAGAAGCCCCTTCGCATCATACCCATTACTAACCGAAACAACTTTTAATCCTGGAATATTGGCATACAGTGCCTCAAAAGCAGTGGAATGCTGAGCACCCAATTGACCCGCAGAACCATTAGGGCCTCGGAAAACTATCGGGCAGCTGATCTGACCCCCACTCATGGCCAGCATTTTACTGGCTGTGTTAAGAATCTGATCAAGTGCCAACACCGCGAAATTCCAGGTCATGTATTCCAGTATGGGCCGTAACCCG